>JAZNLC010000057.1:0-2161 GCA_045578895.1 Faecousia sp.
GGAACCTAAGGGTGATGTCACCTTAGTGAAGGTTTTGTCACTTGGATAAAAGCGGCATTTTCAATGATGCTACCTTCTCATTGGTATAAATGAAATTGAACTCACCCTGGATTTCCATCCCTTCCACTGTAAGAGTTGCCAGATCATCTCGGCGGTTAGCGATTGGCTCGTAAGCAAAGGTGATCGTACCGTTCTTAGACACCGATTCACAAATTACAGAGAAATTTCTGATACTTGACAATTTTTCACTCATACAATTCAGGACGCCGTAAGGATGGATAGAAGTGGGCGGAACGCTTATTTTCAAGGGTTCGAAAGGAAGAGATCAGGTCCTCGTCAATTTCACAGGACAGAAGGAATGCCTTGTCATCAAAACAGGCAGAAATAACTTCTCCTCTGGGACCGGTGACCAAACATCCGCCGCCGAAGTGTGTATGATCCCATAAGTTACAGCAAGCCATGTAAATACGGTTGTCATAGCTTCTAGCTGGGATATATTTGCGCCAAATTTCTTCTCTGTTGCCGGAGATGCGTGGCACCGCATGGGGCGCAAAAACCACCTCAGCCCCTCTCAAAGCCAAAGTTTGAGTGATTTCCGGATAATGGGTCTCCACACACAACTGAATGCCGATTTTAGTTCCATTGGTCAAAGAAAGAATCTTCAATTCCTTTCCGGAAGAAAAGACTGCCTTTTCCCGCTGACCCAAATGGGTTTTACGGTAGTAATCCCGGGTTCCGTCTTTTCGAAAAAGACCGTGGGTGATATAAAAGGAATTATCTGATTTTTCCATAAATCCTACCAAAATGTCAATGGTATTTTCCATGGCGATTGTGGATACCAACTGCAAAACGGGAGTGTTTAACGCAATTGCATGGGACATAACCTTTTCAGGATGATATCCTGTGAGATAACATTCCGGGAAGCAAATTACTGAACAACCGCTTTGCGCTGCTTCACTTGCATATTGTTGTGTCGTTTCCAAGTTGTTCAACAAATATTCATGGGCATATTCCTGAACAACAGCGATTTTTATCATCCTTCATTCCTCCCGGGGAAAAACCAGCTTATTTTTTCCTGAAGATCTGCGTGCTTCAGATATACGATATTGAACTCCCGGACAATATGTTCTCCTCTGATTGAAAACTTTGCAATGTTAGGGTCACTATCTGCCAACACTTCATATACGAAGGAAACGCCAAATCCCTTTTTTACTAGATCAAGAATCACAGGAAAGCTGGAGATGCAAATCTGTCGTTTGAACCGGTCAAGGGATTCGTTGTAACCCTGCAGTTTCTGCTCCAGAATTGCCCGGGTACCGGAGCCAGCTTCCCGGTGAATGATGGTTTCCTGAAATAGCTCTGCTAATGTTACCTCTTTTTCGGCAAAAGGATGATTTTGCGGACAGATACCCACAAAGGGCTCCTTGCGGAAAAGCTGGCTGTCAAACTGGGAACGGTCAAAATAGCCTTCGATCACCGCGAAATCCAGCTGATTCTCGTCCAGCATTTTCAGCAAATGCTCTGTGTTATCCACAACCAGTGACAACGCATGATCTTCCTTGCTTAAATACCGCTGGATATCCTCTTTCAGCACATAATCGCCGATTGTTTTTGTGGCACCGATCTTCAACTCCCGGACCGTACTGCTGAGTTTATCACGCAAATGCTGATCCTGCAGGCGTATAGCCCGGGCATACTGCTCCAATGTGATGGCCGCTTCTGTTTTCTGCAGCCGGGAATTCTGGTATGTAAACAGTTTGCAGCCGTATTCGCGTTCCAGAAAGTGGATCTGCTGTGTGACAGCAGGCTGTGTAATGCCAAGGGCATCCGCAGTTTTTCGATAATTCATTAACTGACACAAAAGCAAAAATGTGTCCACTCGACGGTCTACCATAAAGAACCTCCGTGATAAGATTATATGATCGATTCATAAATGATCTTTAAGTTGATTTTATCATGAATGCTATGCTATAATCAAGTAGAAATCGATATAAAAAGCACGAAACAGTGCTTTTTTGAAGAAGAAAGATAGAAACAACGGAGGTAAAACCATGAGCGAAAACAAGAACACCATCAAGTGGGGTAAGTCTCTGGCAATTATCCTGTGCATCGTGGTCGGTGTACTGGCAAACGAGACCACTACCCTGCAGAAGGCCTGGTT
>JAZNLC010000058.1:0-2143 GCA_045578895.1 Faecousia sp.
ATCGATGCCGCCGATGTGGGTGATCATCACAGCAGGGTCGATCTGCTGCTGACCGATCATACGCACGATGTCCTTCATATCTTCGATTGTGCTGCCGCTGGTGCCGGACACATGGTGCTGCTGATAGTGGACATTATAGAAGTTGAAATTGGCGCTGAAGTTTTTATCCAGAGGACCGGCAAAGAAATTCAGGCAGCCGTCAAATGCCAGAATGGCATCGCCCAGTTCCACTACTGCAGGCACCGGAGCGTACACGAAAACATCGTCAAAACCACCCTCGGAAATAGCCAGCAGTTCGTCCTTCTCGGTAGCGTTGGTAAACACCAGCTGAATACCGTCTTCCGCAGCCTTCTCAGGAGAGAAAATCTGCTTTGCTCTGTTCAATCTTTCCACGCTCAGGTCGGTAACCACCACCATAGAGGGCTTCACATTGCCGTGCAGCGCAATATCGATGGCTACAAGACCCATAGGGCCGCAGCCTGCCAGAATGGCCACCTTGCCGCCGGGACGCAGGCCGCAATAGGGCTGCAGATTTTCATCCAGGTGCAGGCTGCCCTTATAGCCTCTGAGCACGCAGGAGGCAGGCTCAATGAGACTGCCCTTGAAGAAGCAATCACTGCTTAGCTTCATCAGATAGCCGTTTTCCACAATGTGGTCATACACGATGGAATAGGTGGAAACACCGCCAATCTCCTGGAAGGAGTAGCCTACAGTCTGCATGCCACCAAGATAGGACAGCACAGGGGGCATAGCCACTTTGTCGCCCACATGGTACTGCTCTTTCCACTTGTCAGAAACCTGAACAATTTCCGCGCAGAACTCATGGCCGATGATCACGGGCTTTTCCGCGATATCATCGGGGACACGGATATGCTTTGCGCCCTGCTTAATGGTCTTGTATGTAGACATGCATACGCTGTCGGAAATGATCTTGATGAGGATCTCTCCGTCCTTCAGTTCCGGAAGTTCAAACTCTTCCAGCCGAACATCATTCTCACCGTACAGGCGAACCGCTTTTGTTTTCATAGTATTCTCCTTTTACAGTCTTCCGGCGCTGCCGAAGATACGCAGCTTGTTCCGGGCAACTTCCTTCATCATGTTTCTTGCATCCTCAAAAACGATAAAGGGCCATGTCGCAGGATTCTCCATTACATTGAGCTTATCCTTTAAGCCCTTGTTCATAGCGGCAACCACGTCGGAATAGATGTTGATCTTGGTAATGCCGTGGTGGATGGCATTTTGCATCTGATCATCGGGTGTGCCACTGCCGCCATGCAGCACCAGAGGCCGATCACAGACGGCGGTGATCTCATCCAGACGGTCAATCCGCAGGGTCGGTGTCTTCTGATACACACCGTGGGCAGTTCCGATGGCTACCGCAAGGGCATCCACATCGGTGACTTCCACGAATCTTGCAACCTCCTCCGGAACAGTCAGGCTCTCGCCGGGATCGGTGTCTGTGCCGGTTTCACTGATTGACCCCACGCTGCCGTTACCCACATGACCCAGCTCTGCTTCCACAGTGATGCCGTGGGCGTGTGCGAGCTTTACCACCTGAGCGGTATTTTTTGCGTTGTTGTCAAAATCCAGGACGGAGCCGTCGTACATAACGGAACTAAAGCCTGCATCAATAGCCTTTGCGATCATGGTAAAATCTGTTGCGTGATCCAGATGCAGGCAAACAGGAATATTGAAATGGTCCGATGCGCTGCGGATCATGGATGCCAGCAGGTTCATATCTCTGCCCTGCAGATCCACACCCAGCGCCATCAGCAAAGCAGGAGCTTTTTCCTCTTCACAAGCCTCCAGCACCGCCTTCATCATATCATAGTTACTGACATCGAATGCAGGAAGCGCATAATGGTGAATTCTTGCGTCTTCCAGCATTTCTTTCATAGAAACAAGCATAACATAGCCTCCTTTTTGTTGTATACAAATAGTATATCAGCAAAATTGACATATGTCAAATACAAATGTTAAAAGTTGACAAGAAAGCCTTTTGCCTGTAAACTGTTATTATCATCTTTTAGGAGCAAACCTATGAAGACAGAAAAGATACTGATGTCCGAAGTTGCCACCCTTTATTATAAGAAGAACCTGACCCAGCAGGAAATCGCAGAAACCCTGCATCTTACCCGGCAAA
>JAZNLC010000059.1:0-2222 GCA_045578895.1 Faecousia sp.
GTAGGGGCGAGCCTCGCTCGCCCTCCGTTCCGAAGGAACGGGATCATTGTTGCCGCAAAGCGGCAACCGGGCGACCGATGTGTATAGAGTAGTAACATAGGTAACAGGTAGAGAAGAGACATAGGTAACAGTTTTTGTTATACTAAAGGTATCAAACACACAAGGAAGTGGATCAGATGCCGTGGGAGACAACGACTGCTATGGATCAGAGAAAAGAATTCATTTTGGAGGCATCAGTCGAAGATGCCAACATCAGCCAGCTGTGCGTGAAGTACGGCATCAGCAGAAAGACCGGCTACAAGTGGATCAATCGTGCTGCAAAGAGTCTTCCGCTTTGTGACCAAAGCAGAAGACCGCACCAGCAGCCTTCCAAAACGGCCATCGAGCTTGAGCAGAGAATCGTGCAGATGCGCCTTGACCACCCTGCCTGGGGCGGCAAGACCATCCGGGCCGCTTTGGAATCTGCTGGTGTTGAGGGACTTCCCAGTTCCAAAACCTGCTGCAATATCCTCAGGCGCAACGGTCTGATCGATCCGGCGGAGTCCCGGAAGCACACTGCGTTCCAGCGTTTCGAAAAGGAACACTGCAATGAAATGTGGCAGACGGACTTCAAGGGAGACTTCCTCCTGGGAAACGGCACCCGCTGCTATCCGCTCACGATCCTGGACGACCATTCCCGGTTCAGCATCCGGATCGAGCCGAAAACTTCCGCTTCTGGGGTTATTGACAGCTTTATCCTGGCGTTTCAGGAGTTCGGATTGCCCAATTCAGTGCTGTCGGACAATGGTGCACAGTTTGCCGGAGCCCACAGGGGACTGTCTCAGTTCGAGCGTTTCCTCATGGATCTGGACATTCTCCCGATCCACGGCAGGCCTATCCATCCCCAGACCCAGGGGAAGATCGAGCGGTTTCATCGCACCTTGAAGGCAGAAGCTCTGCGGGTCACCCCGGCCAACATGGAAGAAGCGAGGGCACGGCTGAACAACTGGAGATGGATCTACAATGAAATGCGTCCCCACCACGCGCTCGGATTGAAAACTCCTGCCAGCGTCTACGAAGCCAGCACCCGTCCGTATTACAAACCGAAGAAGTATCTCTACGATGAAGGTGCCAGGCTGATCAAGGTAAACAACTGGGGATATCTTCGCTTCGGGCCGATGCGGATCTATCTGAGCGAAGCAATGGCCGATACTTACGTTGAGATTCGCTGTGCTGAAAATGATACCTTTTCGGTTCTCTACCGAAACTACAAGATCGCTTCCATCGACGCAATCGAGCAGAAGCTGATCGATCGTCACATCAGAAGACTGTAACCCATGTGTCTTCCCTATGTGTTACCTATGTTTCTCTTGACACAATGGTCGCCCCTACAGTATCTGGTTTGGGAATTGCAAAATATTCCTACAAAAATAGTAGGAAGGTCTTGACAAAACCGATGAGGAATGGTAATATCAACATGGTTAGTGAAGACTAATCCTTCTTTTAGGGGATTGGTTAGCCGAAACTAATCAATCTGGATCAAGGAATCAGGTGATCATTATGACACTGAAACAAGCCGAAGCCGGCAAGGAATATTTTATCGAAGCCATCCGCACCGATGATGAGGAGATGGATGACTTCCTGTTCTCCCTGGGCTGCTACGCCGGAGAGCCCATCACCGTCATCTCCCGCCGCCGGGGTACTTGCGTGGTCTCCATCAAGGACGGCCGCTACACCATCGGTGACGAGCTGGCCGAGTGCATTTTTCTGTAATTTTTTGCGTATCAGTTAGAAGCGCCTAACGAATCAAGGAGGAAATCCGATTATGAGAATTGCTTTTGCGGGAAATCCCAATTCCGGCAAGACCACCATGTACAACGCCCTGACGGGGCGCAATGAGAAGGTGGGCAACTGGGCGGGCGTCACCGTGGACAAGAAGGAGGCTCCCATCCGGAAAAACTATTCCCAGGGGCTGGAGCTCATCGCCGTGGATCTGCCCGGCGCCTATTCCATGTCCCCCTTCACCGCCGAGGAGAGCGTCACCCGGGACTACATTCAGAACGAGCACCCCGATGCCATCATCAACATCGTGGATGCCACCAACCTGAGCCGCTCCCTGTTCTTCACCACCCAGCTCATGGAGCTGGTCGTGCCTGTGGTGGTTGCCCTGAACAAGGCGGACATCAACCGGAAGAAGGAGACCGTCATCGACGCAGCGCTCCTCAGCGAGAAGCTGGGCTGCC
>JAZNLC010000060.1:0-3317 GCA_045578895.1 Faecousia sp.
TCTGAAGGAACAATTTATCTGACAAGGAAAAAGCAAGAGCATCCGGTGGAATGGACCATGCGGAGGGTTGTCAGCTTTAGCGGCTGATCATTGAAACGTTTGCTTTAGTTTGTCACTCAGGAGGGAACGCGAGCTAATCCATACTTGGTAGATCGCGAATCCCCACTGACAACTTGCTTGTCAGTAGTTTTGTCCCCGGCTCACCCTCAATTTTCGGGCGTCTTCCAATACTGCAATGAGTAACTGATTGACGAAAAGGCCACAAGTTAATATTTCAAGTACTTACTGTTTTGTTTTATATCCCGTCTGCCACACACTTCGCAAGCTCCACATTCCGTTCCTCACTTGCTTTTAGCTCTTCCAGCACATTAACAATCTCCGGATAACACGTCTTATCCACCGGATCAAACAGGGAATTCCATCCTTCGGTTCCTCCACCGAGTATCTCAAACATTAACCTACGGTATAACTCAACTGTCGTCCGGAACGACTCTATCAGCTTCTCCAACAATACATTCGTCTGTACCTTTTGTTGCTCCTCCAGATACAGTAAGAATGCGCCCTTTCTTTCATAAAAAATTCCGATGCAATACTTAAAACCGAAGGAATCCAATCTATCCTCCCGTATTGCTTTCACAATTGTATCGTACACTGCCAAACCGTATGATCGTCCATTCTCACAAATTGCTTTCATCCCCTGTACATACAGACGAAGCGCCTCCACATAGGCTTGGTTCCAATCTGCCTCTTGTGCAGCTTCCGGAATTTCGCAATATAACACCGGGGCCCATTCAAAGGTTTTCCCCAGATTGTTGTATAAAACCGGCATGCTGGCGTTCACATTCCGACTTCCGATTCCTTTTGAAAAGAACACCTTGTCCTCATCATCGTAACCGTAAATCACGCCAAACTCACCTGTATCGATGCCCCATACTACGCAGGCTTTGCCATCCTCGATACTTTTTTTGATTGCAGTAATTGCTTCCTTCTGCTTTACGGAATACTCCTCTGCACCCGGTGCGGCATAATACTTCTTCGTCCGCACACCGATTCGCTCCGTAAAAAACGCATGTTCCTCCATCCAGTCATAATCCGTAATCGGCAATGCACTGCAATTTTCGTCCACACAAAACTGCGATGCAATTCCCGTTACACTTAAGAACCTCTGAAAAGTGTACTCCTTATTCCACATTCCACAGTGCTCCAGTACACTCATCATACTGATCGCATAAGTGTTCCACGCAGAAAACACCTCAATGTCCAACTTCTTGTTTGCCATAGCAAACCCCTCCTTTTTCTTTCTGGCCCTATTATACCAGAGGAGGTATGACATATAATGTCATAGCAATTGTAGAATTCCGGAAAGTCTTTCTTTCATATACTCTCTTAACCAATTTGGTTTTATAATACGAAAATCCAAACCACCGGCAATCAAAACGCTGATAAAAACATCCGGATCAAAAAACACATAGGTATAGGTGTGTCCTTCCACCTTCCCACAAAGAAAATATTCTAACGGTGCTACCGATGCTCTTCCACCCAACATCTCAATTTCCGCAAAGTACGGTTCTCTTGTCATGCCTCTTTCATCCTCACCATTTCCCGACTCTGCAGATATCTTAGACAAAATCTCAGCCTGTCCCTCATACTTTCCGTACCCAAAGGAACTTAATTCCTTACTCTGCTTTGCCAGCAACCGCACTGTTTCCTTTTCACTTTCCGACAGAAAGAAACTCGGCAATACATACTCTTTCTCATACCGATATCCTCGTTTCCGCGCACAATACAGAAGCGGTGCGTTCATGGAATCCCTCATGTATTCAATATCCCTCTGTGCCTGCCTATTAGAAATCTCAAATTGTTCCGCCAGAGTTCCGGCATTCGGATATGCATTCTCCACAACTCTATTGTGAAACCAAATGATTCTTTGATAAGCCGAAATAAGAACACCTCCCTTGTTGAATTTGTGCATGCATTCATTTACAGTTCAAGCTACAACAACGTTTTGATTTTGGGATAAAAATGTGTCAAAACACCCTTGACAAAAGAACTCGAAACGCCGGATGCTCATTTGTTTATGTGGTTGTACAAACGCAATGCACTGGTACAGTGCGTATAATTGCGCCCTCCACAAATGATGGAAGAAAGTGATTGTTGTCTGCTCAATAAATTGGCATTTGACACTCCGACAAACTGATATTTATCTTACACTTTCTTGGTATCACTGCAACTGAATTTTGTAATATAAGTAATCACCTGAAAAGGCTGCTTCATCACTATTTTCCCTCTTGTCGTATAAAACAAATCCTACACTTTCGTAATTTCTTGGTGCAATTAGATTACTATTCGTACATACTCGTATCTCCCTTAATCCTTCATATGCTTTTATACGCTGGATAGCCTCACTCAGCTGAGTTTTACCGAAACCCTTTCCCTTATATTTTGTTCTTATACCATTATGTCCTATTTCTACATATTCAGGTCTGTTTCTCGGGTCCCAACATATAAATCCTATTGGTTCGCCTTTATAGCAAGTTACAAAACCATATTTATCAGCAATATCAGGGTTATCGAAGAAAAATGCGTCTGACTTCTTCCAGTTTTCATCCCAACAGATAGCACACCTTTCATCAAATGAGTATGCATCCTTTAAAATATCATACATAATACCTCTATTAAAATCGGTAAATTTTCTAAATTCTATATCTATAGCATCTCACCTTCAAATTCAAGTTTATCGCTTTCATTCTATCACAGCAGTACAAGGTACCGCAAGCCAGACAAAGCTTGCGGTTTCGTTGCTTGCATGATGTAATGCGAAGGATAACTCCATCCTTTTCATCATCCCCTGTGTTTGGATACTCGTTTGTTTATGTGCCCCCCAAACGCAATGCACCGGAACGATGCGTATCATTGCACCCTCCTGATGGAGCGGGAATCTGTTTGCGTTTGCTCAGCAAATTGGAATCTATCACTCCATCAAACTGTCAGCTCCTGTGCCTGCTATTTTTCTTTCCGGCTGTGAGTCAACTCATATGCAACTTTCATATTCGCAATCAGCTGCCTGCACTCTTCAAGGCTTTCTCCGTTTGCAAGTTCCTCCCTGAAAAGCCAAATGACTGTTTCAATAAACAAGCAGCGCAATAAGATCTCACAAGGAATACCTACGCCGTCACCAAGTTTTTGTACGAAATCAATGATTACCTCCTTTGGCTCTTGTGTCAAATCATCTCTGAACTCATCAAGTATAAATCTCGATAAATCAAATACAGGGTCGCCTATTACGCCTTTAGGGTCAATAACCGTATAACCGCCAT
>JAZNLC010000061.1:0-2465 GCA_045578895.1 Faecousia sp.
TTTTTCTGAATTTCTAAACTTGTTAGATATTCTTTCTTTCGGTTTTAATAGTTGTTCCTCGCTTCGCTCGGATAATTTATTCTGGGCATAGCTAAAGCTTTTTGGAACCACCAGCACAGCTGGTGGTATTCTTTAACCAAAAATTTTAGAGGCTCCGAAAGGAGCCTCAAAACAGTGTTTTTACTTTCATTGCGCATCATCAATGATGCCGTAACCGCCGTCATTTCTGCGATAGACAACAGCAAAACTTCCACCGTTATCTTCATCCCGGAATGCGAAGAAATTATGCTCCAGCAGATTCATCTGCAGGATCGCCTCTTCTCTTGTCATGGGGCGCATATAGAACTTCTTGACACGGACGATTTCCAGTTCTTCTTCCGGCTCTTCCGCAGCAAAGGAGGTCTCCTCCACTGTACGGGTGAATGCATCCTGGCGCAGACGACGGGCCAAGCGGGTCTTATTCTTGCGGATCTGGCCCTCAATGGTACCAACTGCTGCATCGATGGAAGCAAACATATCGGAAGTCGCTTCACTGGCCCGGAACCAGGTACCTGCACCGTGAACGGTCAGTTCTACCTTATTCCGGTTCTTTTCTACAGAAAAGACGACAAGTGCCTCCGCATCCTCCTCAAAGTACCGTGCCAGCTTCATTACCTTTTTCTCGGCGTAGGCATGGACGTTGCCCGGTAGCTTAACCTTCTTCTCACTGTACTGAAACTTCATATGCGGCAGCTCCTTTCGTTTTCACCGGTCATCCGGTGTAATTATACTATACCATGATTTTAAGGAAACGGCAAGGGGGATCAATCCTCCAGGCTGTCCTCATCATCTAAAAGTTCCGCCATTGTCAGGCTGTATACAGCCTCGGCTTTTTTCTCAAACAGACGGCTGAGACGAACGGCCTGCCTTTGGTCGGGAGCGACAAGTTCAAGGGTCATCAGATTGCCCGCTTCATCGTCCAAAGACAGAATCACCGAGTAATCTCCCGCAGGCCGCGGAATCACCTGGGTTTTAACAAAGCTGCTGCGGCGCATCTGACGGTTGAACTTAGCCACTGCGTTTTCTGCCCGCTGCTTGACGGTAAAGGCAATGGAGTCCTCGGTCAATGAACCGGTCTCTTTTCCTTTTTCCGTTATCTCGTACCGCTCCCCTTCCAGCTCCTTCAAATGGCCGGATTTTACCATTTCCGGAATTGCGGTACATACATCAAAATAACTCAAACAATCATCCTGGTAGCAAAGCTCATAAACTTCCTGACAAGTCAGCGGATAGCCGGAGCGGGAAGTTACAAACAGGATCAAAACCTTGACATCCATCATATCGTGAATAAAGCCCAATCTTTGCATCTGCATCACCTCTATACATTTATTATACGCATGGGATGCAAAAAATCAAGCACAAGCCGCACAACAGATGCATATTGTGGCACGAAAGGGTGATAACAGTGTCAAAGCTCATTTTTTATCCTATCAACAATACGAGTGTTCTTTGCGCTGCAGGCGAAGCGCTGAAAAGAAAAGGATACGGTGTCGTGGGTCAACCGTGTGAAAGCGTAACGCACCTGTTGCTGCCTGTTCCCAGTTTTGATGATCAGGGCAATCTAAAAGGCGGCGGCGATTTGGAAGGTACACTCGCAGCACTATCGAAAAGCGTCACGATCGTTGGCGGAAATCTGCCGAAAAACCGTTTTCCAAACCACAAAACCATTGATCTGTTAAAGGACGCTACATATCTGGCCGATAACGCGGCCATCACTGCCTACTGCGCCGTGCGGCTTGCCATGATGGAGCTTCCGGTTATGCTCCGTGGCTGCCGTGTTTTGATTATTGGCTGGGGTAGAATCGGAAGATGTCTCGCTGCCCTTCTGTGGGCATTGGAGGCGGATGTGACCATTGCCGCACGGCGTGAAGAACAGCGGGCCATGGCCCACGCTTTGGGGTATCAGGTAGAGGATGCCACCCAATTGGGTCACAATTTGAACGGCTTCCGTCTGATTTTCAACACAGCGCCTGCCGCTGTTCTTTCCGAAGAGCAGGTGAGCCACTGCAGGGATAACTGTTTAAGGATCGATTTGGCATCCTCATCAGGAATCGCAGGCAAGCATGTTATTTGGGCAAGAGGATTGCCGGGAAAGGATGCGCCGGAGTCCTCCGGCAAGCTGATCGCCAAAACCGCCATCCGGCTGATTGAAAAGGAGCGTGCATTATGAATATTGGATTTGCCATGTGCGGTTCATTCTGCACTTATGCAGAAGTTTTTCCCATTCTTGAAATTATCGCATCGATTCATACCGTAACACCGATCTTCTCCAACGCAGCATACACAACCGACAGCCGCTTCGGCACAGCAAAAGAACATATTGAACGAGCGGAAGCCATCTGTGGCAGGAAAGTTCTTTGCTCCATCAGCGATGTAGAGCCAATTGGTCCAAAGCAGCTTTTGGATGCACTGGTCATTGCCCCGTG
>JAZNLC010000062.1:0-3097 GCA_045578895.1 Faecousia sp.
ACCCACGCCGCAGTAAAGATCCAAAACCGTATCATCTTTCGTGATCTCCGCTTGGGAAATAGCAGCTTCATACAGCCGCTGTGCCTGGTGATGATTCACCTGATAAAAAGACCGGGCAGAAAGGCGGAAATTCAGACCGCATAAAGTATCTTCAATATATCCCGGACCATAGAGGGTGACAAACTCGTCGCCCAAAACCGTATTACCCTTTTTGGTATTAACAGACAGCACCAGGCTTGTAAAGCCGGGGACAGCCTGCAGCCGCTTGATCAGGTCTTCCGTATGGGGCAGCTTTCTGCCGTTGACCACCAGACAGACCAATACCTGCCTGGAAACCGCGCCCCGGCGCACATAGATATGCCGCAGTAAGCCCTTATGGGATTCTTCATCGTAGGCAGATATCCGGTAGTGGTTTACATAATCTATAACGATCTTTTTAATATTGTCCGTCTCCTCCGGCAGGATCAAACAGCGCTCGTTTTCTACCACCTGGTGGGTGCCTGCCCTAAAGAAACCGGCATAGACCCGGTCTTTTTTGCTGGCTACGGGATACTGGGCCTTGTTGCGGTAGCCGTGGCAATCCGGCGCAGCCAAAATAGGCATCTCGTCCAGATTCTCCCCGCCGATGCGGTTCAGCGCCTGGCGCACCCGCTCTGCCTTCATACGCGTTTCCTCTTCATAATCCATATGCCAAAAATCGCAGCCGCCGCAGGAGGAGGATATAGGGCATTCCCGCTGCACCCGATGGGGAGACTTCTCTAAAATCTCGGTGATCTTACCTGCCGCCCAGGTCTTCTGCGCCTTCTCGATGCGCACCAGTACCCGTTCCCCGGCGATAGCATTGGGAATAAACACGGCGCAGCCTTCGATCTTCGCAACGCCCTGACCTTCGGCAGTATAATCCGAGATCACCGCTTCATAGATTTGGTTTTTGATCAGCATAATTTCTTCTCCATCATGATGTTCCTGGGTGTCAGGCCTGCGTGTTCATAGAACCGCATAGCACTGTCATTGCCGCACCATACATTCAGCGTTAAAAACCGGCAGCCGATTTCCTTCGCAAAGGCGCAGGCATGGTCATAAAGAACCGTACCCACATGTTTGCCCCGGCAGTTCTCATCCACGCACAAATCGTCGATATACAGTTCCGTTCTGTCCGTTAATACCGTGCTGCCATCATAGCGCCGGATCTGGCAAAAGCAGTACCCCACAACAACCCCATCTTCTTCCGCGATAAAGATCGGCTTATCCGCATCCCGAAGCAGTTCCCGGAGCTGCTGCCCGGTATATTTGATTGCTCCGCTCCGGAAAATGTCCGGACGGATGTCATGATGCACCTGACCTACCTGCTTCAGCAGCTCGATCATACCGGGAATATGCTTTTCTTCCGCTTTGCAAATCCTCATCGTCTTTCGCCTCTCAAAAGGGATTTTTACTATCATAGCACAAAAGCACTTCCGGGTAAAGAATCTTCTTGACAAAGAAAAGGCCTTCCTCTACAATATCATTAGATGATATCATATAATGATATTAAAAGGAGGATGCCCCATGCCCAGAAAAGCCATGGATATTTTAACCGAGTCTATGTTTTATATATTGATGGCTTTTTGCCACGGTCCCATGTGCGGCACCGATGCGGCACAGTTTATCGAGGAGCGTACCCACGGCCGTATCCAAATGGGGCCTGCTACCTTATACACGGTTATCGGCAAATTTGAAAAAGAAAAGTATATTAAGGAAGTTGAGGTAGAAGGACGCAAGCGCACATATCAAATCACCGATAAGGGGCGCCGGGCCTATGAAGAGGAATTGAACCGGCTTCGCCAGTGCGTTGCCGACGCGGAAGGAGGTTTCCGATATGTCCAATGATAAGATCCGCTATGCTTACCGCATCTGTCCCTGTTTTTCTTACGATATAGAAGGGATCCAAACCTGGTTGGAGGATATGGCCGCTCAAGGTCTTGTTTTGGAAGCTGACGGCACTTTTTTAGGCATCTTCACATTCCAAAAAACCGCACCGAAAAAGTGCCGATTTCGCCTTGCGCCCATGAAAGAAAAGAAAGGTTTCTTTTCCGATTCCGCCGACGGCCCCGATGCGGAGGAGCAGGAATTCAGCAAGCAGTGCGGTTGGGAATACCTTGTCCGCTACGGCAGCTTCTATATTTACCGGGCCACCGGAGAGGATGTCAGGCCGCTCCATACCGACCCGGCGGTTCATTCCCTGGCATTGGAATCCGTAAAAAAACAGCAGCGCGGCGCCGTTATTTCGGCAATTCTTAATTTCTTCCTTTATTCCTTTTTATCCCACAACATATTCAGCTTTTTCCGGTCCGGTGCAGTTATTGGTTTGGCATTTCTTTTGAGCTTCATTGTTTTCGGCCTTTGGTTGGTAGGCAGCAGCGTTGCGGCCATCATCCGTCTTTCCCGTTACCAAAAGCGGCTGCAGCAAGGGGATAGTTTGGAGCAGACGAAAAACTGGAAAGAAAAAGCACTTTTTGTACGCTGTGCCAAGCTTCTTCCCACCGTTTGTTTTCTTGTATTTATGTTTGGCTGGCTCAATTCCCTTGCCATGGCCTATAACAACACTCCATTAACGGAGTATCCGCAAGATCCACCTTTTGCGGTACTGGAAGATGTTTTCCCGGAATCAGAGATCGACCGCACCGCTGATTTTGGAGATTACAATACGGTCATCCATTATTCCACCGTTCTGTCCGAAAACTATGAATGGCGGCAGGAAGATACCGTTGCTACTGACTCCGGCTCTTACCACTGCATCCTGCGGATCGAGCACCACGAAACCGTCAGTGAATTCTGGGCGAAGGGACTGTTTCACGACTATTACATTTATGAACGGCTGCGCTTCCGGGGAAAGCGGTATGAAGAACTGGAAGCACCCCCAACCGATTTTGACGAAGTAAAGGCCTACAGCAGCTACGGAATTCTCCACGTTCTCATTCGGCATGAAAACACCGTTACCCATGCCACCGTCAGCATCACCCAGCAGGGGCAGAATAACCAATGGCACCTCTGGCTGAATGCCATGGAAGATAGGCTGCTAAAATAAATGATCGTTTAGCGGTGCAAAGCCTCCCTT
>JAZNLC010000063.1:0-2313 GCA_045578895.1 Faecousia sp.
AGAAAAACAAACAGTACGAGCAAGTTTGGAAGTCAACTGGACACGATTGCCGACCTCATTTTTGTAGCGGCTTCTTTGTTTAAGTTGTTGCCAGCAATTCACATTCCGGGGTGGTTGTGGATATGGGGCGGTGTGATTGCGGTTATCAAAATCAGCAATATCATATGGGGATATGTTTCTAAAAAACAGTTTATATCCCTGCATACGATTATGAACAAAGTAACGGGACTCCTTCTGTTCTTATTGCCCTTGACAGTATCCTTTGTGGAATTGAAGTACATTGCCATAGCTGTATGCTCCATTGCAACACTTTCTGCAATTCAAGAAGGGTTCTATGTTATTACAGATAATGAGCCTAAGTAAGCCAATTCAAATACAAAAAGACATCCTATGAACAGACTTGATTTGGAAAACTACATCAGCGAAACCTTCAGCACCACCGGTGAACAGCTCTTTGCCAAGTATCCCAGCTTTCGGGTATTCCGTCACTTGGGCAACCGAAAGTGGTTTGCCGTTATCATGGACATTCCTAAAAAGAATCTGGCTCTCTCTGATGACGGTATGATTAGCGTGGTAAATCTCAAGTGTGATCCGATTTTGATTGGCTCCTTTCGTGAAGAACCTGGCATCTTTCCCGCATGGCACATGAACAAGGCCCATTGGCTCTCCGTGGCTCTGGACGGAACGGCATCGGATGAATCGCTGCTGTTTTTGCTGGATATGAGTTATGAATTGACGAAAAAATGAGGAAATGGTTGCTGAATTGCCCGCTTCCTCATTTTAGATTTATATCACTCTTTTTACATTCAGAATGTCCGGTAACTTCACCTGGCATTGATGTGAACGGATGAATATGATATAGTAAACAGAACGATAGATCAGCTTTACAAGTGAGGTGAACCCGTTTGCAGTATGTTGAATACGGAAAAGAGAATCATGACACAATTCTTCTTTTGCACGGTGGCGGTTTGTCGTGGTGGAACTACGAAGAAGCCGCAAAATTACTTCAAAAAGATTATCACATAATCCTTCCAATACTGGATGGTCATGCCGAAAGTGATAAGCCGTTTACATCAATTGAGGATAACGCCATTGAGATCATAGAGTTTATTGATACGCATTTTGAAGGCTCTGTTTTGCTGATGAGTGGTTTATCTTTAGGCGGACAGGTTTTGCTGGAGATTTTGTCTCAGCGCAATGACATTTGTAAATATGCCATAATCGAAAGTGCGCTTGTGAAACCCTCAAAACTAACTCACGCTATGATCAAGCCAGCGTTCGGGAGCTGTTACGGACTGATAAAATATAAATGGTTTTCCAAACTGCAATTCAAATCACTCAAAATAAGATCCGATTTGTTTGAGTTCTATTTCAGGGATACCTGTGCCATATCCAAGAAAGATATGATTGCCTTTTTGCAAGCCAACTCCCTGTATTCCTTAAAGGAATCAATAAAGAACTGTACCGCAAAGGTTCATGTGTTTGTTGGCAGCGAAGAAAATGCCGCAATGCAAAAATCAGCTGTATCTATCCACCATGCTTTGCGGGAAAGTTTATTGCAGGTTCTTCCCAAATGGCATCATGGTGAATTTTCCATAAACCACGGTGAGGATTACGCAAACAAAGTCAGAGAGATCATTGGAGACTGATCAATTCGTATTTGATGAAAAAAGAGGAAGTGGTTCGCACTTCCTCTTTAAACTTTATAACGATTCACCTTTCGGCAAAGTCCTCATCAGCACTACGGCATACGCCACCACAAGCACGCACAGGATCACGAGCCGAAGCATGGACTCGCCGGTCGCGGAGAAGGCCGACAGTGAATTGAGCACACCGTGAGAGATGATACAAGGCCACAGGGAGCCGCCGCGCCAGAAAATGATGACGTACAGGAAACCCATGAGCACAGCAAAGAAAATCTGCACCAGATTTTCCGCCACACCCATGCCGCTGCCGTTGAGCAGATTGATGATATGCCCCAGACCAAAGGTGACGCTGGAGACTACCACCGCCCACTTGATGCTGTCGCGGGACATGGCCTTGAACAGGAATCCGCGGAAAATCAGCTCTTCCAAGAATCCGACACAGAGCATCTTAACGATGAAGCACTCGGTGCCCGCAGCATCATAGTGCATCTCCACGCCGCCCCAAATATTCTGGAGCGTAATCACGATCAGCGGTATGTAGAACAAAAATGCCTTTGCGGGGACTGTCGGCTTGCACAGGCCAAAGCGCTCCAGTTTACCCTGCTGCTTCAGCCAGAAATACAGGAACAGACTGGCTGCCACTCCAAACACCGCCGAGACAGAACTC
>JAZNLC010000064.1:0-19622 GCA_045578895.1 Faecousia sp.
TCATCGCGCTGATCGCCCTGGCACTGTTCATCCTGCTGTGGATCATCCTGCATATCCGGGTGCTGCCCAAGCATCTGCATACCACCCGAAAACTCAGTTCCATGGTGTTTGACGGTGAAGATGTGACCACTGCGGCCAGCTTTGACGCTTCCTGCCAAAAGGGAACGGTCAAGGCCCAGAGCAAATACGCCGGCCGCAAATTCGGCATTTCCATGGATGTAACACCGGGCAAGGAAAGCTACCTTTACAAATCCCAAAAGCGCAGAAGCGCCCTGGTCAAGGTGGCTACCGTCAGAAAGTTCGGCCCTGCCAAGATCCAGGAGATCCTCGTCGGCAGCGCGAAATATGTGATGGACGAAGATACCGGAAAGCTGCTGCCCGCCATCCCCAACCAAAAGCCCTTTACCCTGACCAACGGAATGATGGTAAAATATTCCGGCGTTATCAATGATGCCGGTGTGGATAAAGACTTTGAAGTAACATCCAAACTGAATTTTAAAAAGAAGAAATAATACGGAGGAGAAAAGCACATGGAAATCAAGACAGAAAAACTGAAGCCCAATGAAGTCGCGGCACCGACTCTGTTCGTCGGCCTGGGTGGTACCGGCTGCAAGATCGTCAAGAAGGTCGCGGAGCTGTGCGCACCCGAAGAAAAGGAGAATATCAACTTCCTGTGCCTGGATACCAACGTCAATGATCTGAACGATGTTGCCAACGGCAAGTCCAAGATCTACTGGATCCAGACCTCCAACACCCAAACAGTCGGCAGCTACCTGGACTATGATGAAGAAGCCCGGAAAAAGTGGTTCCCCAAGAACGCGGTCATGTATGATAAGACCGTTTCCGAAGGTGCCGGCCAGGTTCGTGCCATCTCCCGTCTGGCGCTGAACGCCACCATCAAGACCGGTAAGATCCGCCCTCTGTACGACTCCATTGACGATCTGTTCCGCAAGACCGGCAAGGATATGAAGCAGGCTATGCGTGTGTTCATTGCCTCCACCGCTTCCGGCGGTACCGGTTCCGGTATCATCCTGCCTCTGAGCATGTTCATCCGTGACTATGTCAAGGAAAAGTATCCCAACACCGCGCTGATCGTCCGCAGCCTGATCCTGCTGCCCGAGACGCTGGACAGCGTTATCGATTCTCAGACCGAACGTGACAGTCAGGCCCGTAACGCATACGCTACCGTTAAGGAACTGAATGCTTTCATGATGAAGGGCTCCGGCTTTATCGATCTGGATGACGATCTGAGACAGTTCAGCAACCTCCATGTGAATGTTTCCGTAGCAGGTTCCGACAAGCAGAAGTCTCTTGCCCTGCTGCCCATGGATTTCTGCTTCCTGATGGACGGCCAGGACGCTGAAGACAGCACTATGATCAGCGTCGGTCAGTACATTGACCAGGCTGCTCAGGCACTGTACGAGCAGAACATCGGCCCCATGCAGAAGAAGGCATTCTCCGTAGAAGACAACATCATCAAGGAAATGACCAAGCCCGGCAACTACGGCCGTAACCGTTTCGGCGGTATCGGTGCCGGCGTGATCCGCTATCCTTACGAGAAGATCGCTGACTATGTCTCCTACGATCTGGCCATCGACAGCATCGGCGGCGAAGGCGATGCCACCAAGTGGACCAAGTATGACAATGCTGTTCGTGCCTATAAGGCAGAGCAGAAGAAGCGCGGCGTTCCCATGTCCACCTGGGATCCCGACGGCAAGGTCTACTGCGATACCATGCACAACGCCAAGGATCCCTTCTCCAGAGACCTGAACAACACCTACGAGTTGGACGGCCTGGATTCCCGGATCAAGCGCTTCAAGAAGAGCTTCGAGGATCAGGTCTACCGTGTGGTCCTGAATGACAAGCGCTTCAACTCCCTGTACAACTCCGCAAAGCAGTGGGAGACCAACCCCTCCTTCGGCGAAAGCGAAAACAAGATCACCGACGCGATCGACTCTTTAGGTGCATACCGCGGTGTGGTGGAAGCCAGAGGCAAGGACGGCAGCCCCATCGTAGAGGGTATTGTCAGCCGCTGGGTGGAAGCTCTGTACACCAATGAGCAGAAGACCGTCGTGATCAACGATACCTACAGCGTCGAAAGCCTGCTGAAGAACGCCCAGGGCGATATCTTCCATCCCTGCGCAGCCCGCTATGTGCTGTACCGCTTGATGGAAGACTTCGAGAAGGAAGTCAAGTCTACCGCGCATCTGCGTGCGGAAGATACCATCGAGATGTTCAAGAACAAGGAATACGAGTTCAAGTTCACCAAGGAGAAGATCGTCGGTATCGAGAGCCTGGGCGAACTGGAAAAGGACCCCAACCTGTTCGATAAGCTGAAGGGCTACAAGAAGCTCAACGAGGAAGCCAACCAGGATATCCCCGGCTACTTCATGGCTCTGGAAGACTACTGCAAGAAGACCGCTGTCCATGCCGCTTACGCAAAGGCTTATACCTACATCAAGGCATTCAGCGAGCAGTTTGAGCAGTTCTTCAACACCTTTGTTTACAAGGTCAAGGATCTGAGCCGCAAGAAGATCGACCTGGTGGACGAGCTGCAGTACAAGAAGGGCGACTCCTGCGTCAACATCTGCGCAACCGAGGAACTGCTGGAAGAGCTGAGCTCCTTCTCCCTGCAGAAGGCACAGAAGGAAACCACCATGCTCAATTCCGAGATCAACGGCGGTATCTTCGATGCTGTTAAGAACAACGCCATCTTCAAGATGGAACTGGACAATGCCGGTGGCTATATTGAGGAAGACCGCCGCGTCAGCATCTTTGATGACATCCTGATGGGCTACTTCCGGGCCAGCGTCCGTGAAAAGTGCGATGACATTGACCGCGACATCATCGGCGCCATCGAACTGGAGCAGCGCCTGAAGGTACGCATCCGCATGCGCCGCGAGAACAGTGATGACGATCAGGTCTTTGAGCAGGTCTCTGTGGCGGATGCCAAGCGTCATATTCTGGAAGTGGTGGCTATGGGTGCCCGTATCGCCGCACCTTCCATCCAGCGCGCAACCAACGAAGAGCCCAGAGAGATCAAGGTCTGCGCCTACAATAAGTCCCTGCTGGACAACCGCAAGTTCCGTGTTAAGGATCTGATGCCCAACGGCGAAGCTGTGGATACCGTTTCCAAGTACGAGATCCACTTCTACAACGCGCTGTATAACCTGACGCCCAATAAGCTGAAGAAGTTCGCCGCCCCCTTCGAGACCGAGACCGGCAAGAAGTCCGCGGGTACTTACCACAGAGCATATACCGATTACTCCCGCCTGATCGGACCCGACTCCACCAAGAACGCCGCGATTTCCACCCATATCGACAAGTCCTGGGACTCCATCAAGAGCATGCCCGAGCTGGACTTCAACTACCAGCAGCAGGTTATCAAGAAGATCCACAAGGCATTTATTTACGGCCTGATCCACCGGGCCATCCAGCTGCGTCCTCTGTCCGCTGTTGCCAACGGCAAGAAGGTCTACCTGTACCGGGATTCCGACAACCGGGATGTGGAACTGCTGGTTCCCAACGGCACTCTGTGTGACGAATTCTACGAGGTTCTGGACGCGCTGTATGTCAACTCCAAGGTCGTGGAAGATATCGGCCTGATCAAGAACCGCAAGAGAGCCATGAGCGAGGCCAAGAACTGCAATTACGAGAACACCGAGTTCTTCCGGGATATGGCACAGTTCAACCTGCTGCACATGCTCCATGACATGGAAGAGGATCCCGCAGACTTCGATACCTGCGACGGCACACAGAAGAGCCTGGATGCACTGAAGGAAATGCTGCAGAAGAACCGGGAGGAGCGCTATCAGAACCAGGGCAAGGATTGGAATCCTGCCGAGCGGGAAGACGACGGCAAGCGCTATGTAGAGAACCCCACCAGCTTGTTCGCGATCCCGCTGATGTTCTACTGCACGCTGCCTAACTCCGGCCGCTACATTTCTGAACTGTCCGCTATGGTTGAGGCGGTTATCGATGTGTTCCGTGAGGAATACTCCAAGTGGGAGAAGGAAGAGGATGTCAAGTTCGTGCTGTGCAACCGTCTGACCGACGAACTGAACCTGCTGAAGCAGAACTACGACTTCTACAGAAAGTATCTGCGTGCGCCTCACGCAAGCGAGAACCCCGTCATCGATATCATCCAGAGAAAGATCCGCGATGTGATCATGTCCGCTCCTGAGCCGGAAGATTACGAGGCTCTGCTGGACAAGGTTGCCAAGGAGTTCAAGGAAAGCCAAAACTAAACATAACTGAGAAACGGAGTTGAGTGGTTTGTTCACAGTTTTAATTGCGCAAAAAGAACATATTGATGCCATACAACAGGGAAACAAGCTGTTTTTCGAACCGTTTCTGGAAAACAAAGAACTGGCATTCTGTTATTGGGATCCTGCGGGGCAGAGTCTTACCGATTCTGTCCCGGGGCTCCTGGACGCGGTAGGCCGGCACAAGGATTGGCGCGCGGTCATTCTGAATAACGCGACCATCAAATCCTCGAAGCAGAGAAATCCCTTTGATATTGTGGACAGCAGCGGGATCACTTCCCTGAAAATGCCTGTGCAGCAGCCGGAGATCGGTGATGATCTGGCCGCCTGGAAGGAATCCTGGAAGCAGTATTACGAAGACCTCACCCAGGCAAAGGAAACGATCTTCAGAGATGCGTTAAAGCTTCCCTTTCAAAAGCTGACAACCTGGCTTTGTTTCCGGCCGGAGGACTATGTTCTCAACGATGTCCGGGAAAAGCAGGATGTGCTTGACTGGGCGATGGGCGTGCTGGGCAGAGACGATATCAAACCCAGTGCCTGGCTGGAACTGCTGGAGCGGGAACAGTACAAGCTGGAGCTGCGCATGAAGGAGAATATCCGCAGAGCCTTTATTGCGGAAAATTACCTGAGCATTGCCTATCCTACGGAGGTGCACTGCATCTCTCTGCGTTCGGCGGAGAACAACTATTTTGATCCGGACGCGTTCTGGAATATCCGTCAGGACAGTGCATACTCCACCTTTGCCGACCGCAATATGTACTTCGACAGAATGCGTTTCATGGTATTTGACATGCTTCCGCCTACCCACCGGAACTTCCGGGCGGACTATATCCGCTTCCTGGCCACAGTACTGGTGTTTATTTCCAACCCGGCACCCGGCAGCGCACTGCAGGCAAGACGCCTGTACCGGATGGAGGTGGAAACGGATGATACACCTCTGTGTACGCTGGTCACATCTTACGACAAGAAGCTTTCCGCTACCGCGGAAGTGATCGAAATCGAAATGGACCGGATCCGCAGTGAGATCCCGGGTAAGCTCAGCGACAAGGACGCGGAAGCGCTGTTCTGCACACCGAGGGATATCTCGGTAATGCTGGATGAATCCTGTGATCCGGAAAAGGTGTTGGCGGAGCAGGACTATGGCCTGTATTTCGACCTGCCTGAGGATGAGCATAAAAAGTGGACCAGGGATTATCAGACCTCCGAAAAATCGCTGATCTACATTGCGAAACAGCAGTCCCGGGCGGTCAGAAAGAGCGTCAGCCAGATGCATATGTCCAGTGAGGTGACAGATGTTAATGTCAGCCGCTTGACCCCGCTGCAGATCGATGATATCCGGGAGTATACGGAAAACGCCGAAGATGAGATGGTGGCATCCATGCCCCGGGACTTCACGGATGTGTCGGAGTATACCCAGCGCATGGCGGAGGAGTCCCAAAATGTGGAAAAGGCCATTGCCCGGCGTATGACCAAAAAGACCACTACGATCCTGAGCGCCATCTGTTTGGGCCTGTTTTTCGCGTGTTTCCTGCCGTTCCTGTTTTCCAATGTCGGTAATTTCCAAACGGTACTGACAGCGATCATCCTGAGCGCCGTAATGCTTGGGGTGTTGGCAGCCATTATGTTTATTTGTCTGCTCTTCCTGCGAACCACCGTAGTAAACGCGGTAAGGCAGTACAACACAACAGCAAAAGACATCATGAACGATATCCAATCGTCCATGAGACAATTTTCCAAATATCTGAGTGCCTCCTGCAATGTGCGCAGAGGCCATGCCGTTCAGAACTACGCCAGAGAAAATCTGGACGAGTACACCATGAGCCTGCGTATTCGCAGAAAGCACCTGGAAGATATCCGCAGAACCCGGGCATACCTTGCCGAGCAGTACCATGACTACCTGGCAGGCGCGTCCTTCTGCGACGAAACGATGTCCCGCCCCTATGAGTATGACTTCGATCAGCGAACGGAGTACGCGTATCCCGCGCCCTTCCTGGCAGGCGACTGCCGCCAGATCGAGTTTGTCAGCAACGGCAATTTGGTCACCGTTCCGTCCAGCTACATTACTAAGATACTGGTAAGAATGGAGGGAATCTATGAACAGTGATGCTAAGTTTTTATTGGAACTGGCCGTATCCTTCCTTCCGTTCGTATTGTTTGCCTTTCTGAATGCCAAGGCAAATGTGAAAAAAGAAGTGCGCCACAGGCAGTATCCGATGCCCGTGCTGGCAGTGGTCTACTGTGTGGCGGTACTGATCTTCCTGGAGAAGCTGTCCAAGCTGATCATGGATAAGTTCCTGCAGCTTGCCGATCTGTTGGCGCGGTTCAACCTGGACGTTGTCGCGGAGTTTATCCGCAACCTTTACAACAGCTGGGGCATATACCTGGAACTGGTGCTGTTCAATACGGCGGCACTGCTGGCCTATGTGATCGTAAAGCGTATCGTGACCCTGATCCTGGGAAAGATCAAAGTCCACAGAAACACCTTTATCGGTTCTGTGGTGGAGCTGTTCTACTCCTATGATGAGCTGGACAGCCGCTGGTACATCAAGGCACATTACGGCCAGGCCCGTACCTTTATTAAAACCGCCTATTACGGCAGCTGCTTTGCTGCCGGCCTGACCCTGCTGATCTCCTGCGCCCTGTGTATGCGGGAACTGGTCAGTGCGCCGTTCTACCCGGTATTTGCCGTGATCATCATCGGAGAAATGGCTTTCTTCGTGGACGGTCTGGCTGCGGATGAACGCACATCCGACCTGACGGTGCAGACGGATAATTCCCGGCGCATCGCCATGTATCCGCTTCTGAGAAAGCCTCTGAAGGAACTCTTCGGTGACAAGCTTTCCGCGGAAGGTACTACCGTCAACAACGGCGGTATGACCGGCGGCGCGGTGGAAGACATCCTGGCAGATCTGGAACAAAACGGCGGACATCTGGGCAAAAACTATGCCGCCTTCGTCCGCAAGAAGGTAGCCGGCGGTTTGAAGCCCAATGTGGACTATGTGCGTTGTGGCTATGACCTGGCCTCCGGCAAGAGCCTTCTGTTCAATACCCCCTTCTACGATAAGCTGAATCCTTATGTTTTCTATGCTATGACCCGTTCCCTGCTCACCGGCGGCAAGGTTTTGATCGTTCTGGGCCGTCACGGCACGGAAGAAGACCTGCGTAAGTGGACGGAAGAGGGGCTGCACAGCGTGTCCAACATTCCGGATATGTGGAAAACCGAGGTTTTGACCAGCGCGAAGGCGGAAGAGGACAGCCTGCCCGATGTGGGTATTATTTCCCGCTCCGGTGTACACGATCTGGATATCCACAAAAACAACCTGCCTTTCCTGCGTAAGGTCTCTTTTGTGGTAGTCATCGAGCCTTCCAGACTCGTAACCACCGCACAGATCGGCCTGAACCTGCTGATCAAGTGCTGCGGAGAAAACAAAAAGATCACCTTCTGCTCCGTCGACCGTAACTGTGACGGCCTGGTGGACGCGCTGTCCCACATCCTGATGGCCAACATCACCGAGGTCTCCGCTACCGAGTATCCCCACGGTATCAGCTCCTACATGTACTGGACCGCGGATGATGACTATCTGCAGCACCGCATTCTGCCCGGCGTTTCCAGATTCCTGGGCATGGGCACGGAGCTTTCTATGGTGGCTCTGCGCAATCAGGTGAAGAAGACCGTGTGGTACGGCGGTGAAGCCTTCCCCGTGCTGGACGCGCGGTGGATCGCCCGGCAGTATTACTATGACCTGCTGGACTATGCCCAGCTGCCCACAAACCAGGAGACCTTCGACAAGAGCTTCCTGGCCTCCTTCAATATGTGTGATGAACGGGTCAGCGACTATTCCTTCATCACCGTTGAGGATGACCGGAACAACCTTTTTGAGACCCGCCGCAACTTCGCCACCATCGCGGAGCAGCAGGGCTTCGTCAATGTGATCTCCTCGGAATACATGCTCCGTGAGTACATGTCTTCCAATACCCAGCTGTTTACGGCGGATGCCAAGGCAATCCCGTATGTGACCGCTGACTATGCCCGCACAAAGAGAAATACCATTCTTTCCCTGTGCCTGCTGCTGTGCATCGATTCCGTAAAGGAAGAAGTGCTGAACCGGCAGATGGTCATGCTGAATATCGATACCAAGGATCCGGTTTCTGAAATATGGAAAGAAGTTTGTGTCATCTTCGGAAACGGTACTGAAATCGACCGCAACGGCAATCCCATCCTTACCGTCAGAAACCGTGACGGAAAGCGGGTCTCCTTCCGTAAGGATTCCACGATCCTCTTTAAGAGAGCCTATTGCGTGGAAAGCGGAAGGTTTGAAAGCATCTATACCGTTGAGGACGCGGAGTTTTCCCGCATCATTCTGGACGACCTGCAGAATGCCAGCTACATTGCGGAAGAGGAAAGCAAGGACGTCTACATCGGTACCGAACTGAAGGGCCATGTCTACCAGAAATATCTGCCCGGCCAGTTCTTTACCCTCAACGGCAAGTATTATGAAATGGTGTCCACCACCACCAATAACCGCATCCTGGTGCGCCGTGCTTCTGAGCATATCGGCGGCCGGTTGGCTTACCGGCAGATGCGTGAGTACACCATCCACCACCTGGAGAATGCTTCCTCCATGGGCAAACTGAAGACCGTCAATAATATCGATATCCATTATCAGTGGGCGGACTTCAGCGTGGAAACGCCCGGCTACTGGAAACTGCGGGCCTATAACGACTTTGATAACGGCGATCTGGTGAAGCTCAACGGTGTTCCTGCCCGCGAGTACCATCACAAGCAGATTTTGAAGCTTGACTTCTCCAAGGCCGGCGACGGATTCACCGACTCTGTGAGAATGACCCTGACCAACCTGCTCAATGAGGTCTTTGTGACCTTGTTTGCGGATAATCAGCCCTTCATTTCCGCTGTGACACCGGGCAGTTATGAAGCACCTTTGACCTATAGTTTGAAGCTGGAAGAACCCGTGGAAAATGCAGACAAGTGCATTTTCATTGTGGAAGACAGCCAGCTGGACATCGGCCTGCTGGTGGCTGTGGAGCGGAATGTCAGCCGCATTCTGCAGATCGTATCCGACTATCTGAACTGGAACGAGGAACAGATTGAGGAAAGCCTGCGCAAGGAACACGCCC
This sequence comes from Faecousia sp., assembly GCA_045578895.1. GTDB lineage: Bacteria > Bacillota > Clostridia > Oscillospirales > Oscillospiraceae > Faecousia. The sequence goes on from JAZNLC010000064.1 coordinate 9,402, forward strand.
CTGCGGAAGAGAAGCAGCCCGTGACCGTCAATATCTACCTGGATGATGCCAAGAAGGAAAAGAAGAAGGGCTTCTTCGGGCGGATCGCGGATTGGTTCAAGGGGTTGTTCAAGAAGAAAAAGAAAGACGGCGAGGCACCTGCTTCTGCCGATTCCCAGGATGGCATGACCCCCAGACAGAAGAAAAAAGCGGAACGGGCAGCCGCGAGAGCGGAAGCCAAGGCAGCAAGAAAAGCTGCCCGGGATAAGAAAAAAGAAGAAAAACGCCGTAAAAAGCAGGAAAAGGCCGAAAAGAAAGCTGCCGAAAAGGCAGGTGCCGAACCGGCGGAACCCCAAACCGCGGAAGAACCCGTGACAGAAGAACAGCCGGCGGAACCTGCCGCTGAAGAAGGAGAAACCGCACCGCAGCTTTCTGAAGAAGACACCCAGGAAGCGGCAGTGGAAGAAGAACCTTCCGAAAAAGCAGGGGAAGAAATGGCTGAGGAAGCAGAAAGCGAAGGCGAGGTGAGCGAAGATGCGTGAGGAAGAGATCCTGGCTGCGGAGGAGACCCTGCAGGAGACTCCTGATCCCGAAGCAGAGGAGGAAAAACAGCAGCAAGCATCGGAGCCGGAACAGCCTGCCGCGGAAGCACCGGCGGAAGGCGTCACGCCCGCCGCAGAAGAAGCGGCCGTAGCTGAGGAAGTTCACGCAACTGCGGGAACTACGCAGGCCGCACCCGAGGATGGAAAACCGCTGCCTTATCACCAACGGTACTATCTGCGCTACCGTACAGGAAGACGCAGTGAGCCTATGGACCTGTACGGGACCAAGACCTTCCTGCAGGATCTGGGCTTTGACGGCGGCGAGCTTCGCCAGGCCCGTAAAGGCAAGGATTGTGCCGAAAGCTTCCGCAATACCGACAAAAACAAAAATAATCAAATGCGCTGCTCTTACTGCGGCGCGGAGATCTCCGGCGTGGAATTCTACCGCCTGCCTGACAGAAGACTCCGCTGCACAACCTGCAGCAGCACGGTGGTAAAGACCAAGGCTGAGGTGGAAGATCTGTTCCGCCGGGTGGTTGCCAATATGGATAACTTCTTTGGTGCCACCATTGATGTACCGATTTCCATTGAGGTCACAGACGAGCGGAAACTGAAGCGGAAGCTGGGGATTCCCCTGGGCACCAAGGACAGCCAAAGCATGCTGATCCTGGGTGTAGCCATCAACAAAAAGAAGAAGTACAGCATCATTTTGGAAAACGGCGCCCCCCGCATCTCCCTGATCGCTACCTTTGCCCATGAACTGACCCACATCTGGCAGTACACCCACTGGGATAACAATCCCGCCATGAAAAAGTGCGCGAAAAGCAAGCGCCTTTTGGTATATGAAGGCATGGCGAAATGGGCAGAGATCCAGTATCTGTACCTGATCGGCGAAACCACCGTAGCCAAGCGGGAGGAGTATTTTACAAGAAACCGGCAGGATGAATACGGCGTTGGCTTCTGCATCTATGAGGATCAGTATCCCCTAACCCGGGAAGCCATGGTCTGTGAGGATACACCCTTTACACCGGGCTGCTATCCGATCGCCTGATGGGATTCCTTACCGCGACAAAACAATAAAAAGACTTGCTGCCTGCGATACGCAGACGGCAAGTCTTTTTTTGCAAAGAGGCAGGTTTCCTGTTGACAATATATGGAATGCTTGCTATTATTTTAGAATAAAGATAATATGCCTTATTAGACGATTTTTCGGTCTTGAGGCCGAATCCTATAGAAATCCTGTAAAGGAAGGAGTGTGTTTTATGAAGAAAAACACCAAACATCATCCTTGGTATCAGCGGCTGCTGTCCTTCGGACTTGCGGCATTGCTGGCCTTTGGCACGATTCCTCTGAATACCATGGCGGAGGTGACTGCCGAGGAGTATACGCAGGACCATGTTTCCACCGTGGCGGACGAGCAGACTCTTGGCCGTCCCAACACCGTTTACGGCAACAATACCCTGAACGCGGGTAAGGTGACGGTGGGCAAGTCTGTCCATAACGGTGTGGTTACCGTCAATTACGGCAGCGGTAAGACGCAGACCTTTACCCCTGCCCAGGATAATTTTATTGTTACCAGCTCTCAGGCGGCGCAGGTCATAGGCCTTGCGTCTGAGAGCGCTGTGCCTGTCGATGTGGTGTTTGTTCTGGATACCTCCGGCAGTATGGGTACCAATAACACAAGCAGACCCACCGGCCGTGCGGAAGCGATGGTAGAGGCGGCTAACCTTGCTATTGCCTCTTTGATGACAGGCAATGAAAACAACCGTGTAGGTGTGGTTGCCTTCTCTGGCCAGGGTGCCGGCGGTGGAACCAGCAACAATGCCGCTGCCAATGTACTTTCTCCCCTGGCCCACTACACAGGTGACTCTGCTACCAGCCACCTGCGTTGGGTCTCCAGCAGCGGTAATGCGCCCAGCAGCTCCTGGACCGACACCGGTATCAGTACAAGCTATAACTATATCCAGGGACGCGGCACCAATGCCGGCCGCCGCAACGGCGGCAACGGCGGCACTAACATCCACGCCGGTGTGGCGCTGGGTGCCCAAATGCTGACATCTGCCAGCACTACTGTGGTGGTTGACGGCAAGCAGGTGACCCGTATGCCCTTCCTGGTGGTTCTGTCTGATGGCCAACCTACTTTCTCTGCAAGCAATGAGGAATGGTATAATCCCAGTACCACAAGCCAGCAGGGCCCCGGCAACGGTGCCTACTCCGGCAACGGCTTTTTGCCTGCGCTGACTGCCGCTTATTACAAGGGCAAGATCACAGAGTACTACTATGGTCAAGCCGCTTCCGAAAAGAACCGCTGCTACATCTACACCATTGGTGTTGGCCTGGATAGCCTGAGTGGCGACAATAAAGCGCTGGCTCAGATCACCATGGATCCCGATACATATACCACCGGCGACTACGCCGCTGCCGGTGCTGCCAGCTACTGGAACTACGGCAACACGCACGATGCCACTACCAAGGATGCCACCCATGGATGGAAGACCTACTGGGAAAACTACCAGAAGACGCCTGCTGCTGATTTCGGTGTCAATGTCGATGAGGGCCAGTGGGTAGACCAATGGATCGGCCAGGGCGCAGAAGGTACAGGCAAACCCCAGCGGGAGGACTACTACAAATATGGCCGTTTCGACGGAAACGCCTATGCGGCTGCCGTCGAAAGATGGGAAGAGGAAAACTATGCGCGTGTTTACCAGGATACCCTCTACACCATTACCGCGGAAACCATTGAAGAAACCAAGCGCTACGTAAACGGTGTAGGCTATACCGGCGGTATCGCCTATAACGATGACTATTTCGGGGCCGATGAGACCAGCGAGATCGCCGCTGCGTTCAACAAGGCGCTGCAGGAGATCCAGCTGATGGCTATGTCTTCTCCCACGCATGTGGATGCGAATCACGGTGAAGACTTCTCCGGTTATGTTACTTATACCGATCCCATCGGTGAGTATATGGAAGTCAAGCAGGTCTTCGGTGTGCTGGCTGACGGCAACTATTACCAGGGCAAGACCTTTGCCCAGATGATGCATAACTGGAACACTACCACCTCCCAGGAGGTTAAGAATAGCTTCCTGAAGGTTCTGAAGGAACGCTGCAGAGTTACCGGCGCTTCTTTGTCCGATGCCCAGTTGCTGGCTATTATTGAGAAGGCAGTGGCATCCGATCATCAGGCCTACTACAATTCCGATTCCGATTACGATAACAGCTTTGTATGGTTTGGTAAGTCTTATACCGCTCCCGGCGAAGAGGATGTGCAGATCCAGATTCTGGATTTTGCCGAGGATGATTCCATAGCGTATATTACCGACCCCGGCACCACTATTCCCGAGGGCGCTGACTATGTCTGCCGTTCCTACTATTACTACGGAACCGCAGGCGGAACAGCTACAAACCCTGACAGTGAGTATCTGCATTTTGTGGTTCGCGTTCAGCGTTCCTTGAAGGCACCTTACCAGCAGACTGTAGTTATTAGCGCTCCTGCCAGCCTGCTGAGCATGGAGAAGGTACTGATCACGGAAAAGACCGATGCCCAGGGCAATAAGACCTATACCGCTTCCATTACCGAGGCGGATCCTGCCCGTGTGGTCTATGAAGTGGGTCTGCGCAGCGATATCAATGCCTTCAATGTGGAGCAGATCCTGAAGCAGGACGCTGAGGCGGCTGTCAATGCTTACGACTATGTGGGAGAAAATGCTGCCAGCACAGTGCCCAGTGCCAACTACGATGCGGCCAAGGGTGAATACTATTTCTATACCAACGACTGGAACCGCACCGAATCCGAAAGCAGCCACCACCGTGCTATGACCCATGCTACTTTCGACGCTGCTGCCGACAATGCATTTTATACCTACACCAAAGATACCCCGATTTATACCAAAAACGGCGATAACTATACCCTCTATAACGGTGACGCGAAGCCCTTGGGCGGGTACTACTACGCAAGAGAGTACTACGATTGGAGCGGCTCCGCGGCAACCAACAATACCTACACAGCTACCAAGAAGACGGCATACATTCCGGTGGATATCCCGGCCAATACCGATGCTGTAAAGAAGGGAACCGATAGCTGGTACATTGAAAAGGGTGTATATAAGGCATCCTCCCTGTCCTCTGCGGAAGAGGATATCCCGAAGACTCCCAACAGCACCGGTACAGCTTCCATCGTTGCCCATCCCCACCGTACAGAAGATGCGGCAAATTCTCACTACACCGTGCTGTTGGGCAACAACGGCAAGCTGACACTGAAGCCCGCCGATACCAAAAATGTGAGCGTCACCAAACCTGACAGGACCGATTATAACGGCACCACCGTTTCCGGCACGACCATCACAGATGCGGACGGCAAGGCGGTTATGGTGGGCGATGTTCTGACCTATACGGTCAAGGTCATCAACGGCGGTGATACAGAGGCGGATGCCACGGCTACCGACAAGATCCCTGCAGGCACTGCTTATGTGGAAAACAGTGCCACCGAGGGTGGTGTCTATGACAGCGGAACCAACACCATTACCTGGAACATCGACAAGATCCCTGCCGGGCACTTTGTGGAGGTCTCTTTCCAGGTACGGGTCACCGCGGCTGCACTTTCTGACGTTGTTACCATTGAGAACGCGGCTACCGTAACTTTCGATAATGCATTCAGCTATATCACCAATACCACAACCAATCCCCCCGAGGGGAAACTGGTTACCAAGCCTGACGGAACAGCCATTACGGGCAATGTGGTCATTCCCGACGTGCTGGCGTACCATATTTACTGGCATAATGATTCCGGCAGTGTAGCCGATGTGACCATTACCGATAAGATCCCTGCCGGCACTACCTACCATGCGGACAGTGCCCGCCCCGCGGCCACTAAGGTAGAAAACGGCGTGATCACCTGGGTCATCGAAGATGCGCTGCCTGGTGCCGATGGCGTTGTATCTTTCCTGGTCAATGTCGATGCCGCAACGGGAGAAACGGTGGATAACAGCGCCGTCATTAAGGTCGGCGATAACGACCCCCGCGTCACCAATAAGATCACGGTAAATGTAGCCACCGGCGATCTGGTGCTGAAGAAAGAAGTGAAGGACTATCCTGCCGGCGCCGCAGCCAGGACCTTTGACCTGACGATCACAGAAACCGGTTTGGATTTGAACGGCAGATATACGCTGCTGCGCAATGGACAGGAAGATCCCAACGGCATTCAATTCCAAAACGGTATTGCCCATGTGCAGATCACTGACGGTGAAGTTCTTACCATTAAGAAGATCCCTGTCGGTGCCATTATCTCCGTCACTGAGACCGGCCTGACCGGGACCGGCTTTACTCCTTCTTACAATCCCGCTGCCAACGCAAGCAATGCAGAAGCCCGTGTGGTGATCGTCGAGGGTACGAACCCTGCCACCGTTACGGTTACCAACACCTACAAGCCCGCCGCCGCTATCTTCCAGCTGGAAGCAAGTAAGCAGCTGGTAGCAGGCTTCAATGTGCAGGATGTGGGCTTCTCCTTCCTGGCATATCCCTGCGACGAGAACGGCAATGTGGAGGCCAATGCGGTGCCGCTGTCCGGTGAGACGATCGTTTCTTCCGCAAATCCCCATGGAACGGTTAAGTTCGGCATTGAACACTACAGCGACACGGCAGACCGCTATTACCTGGTCAGTGAGGTCGACAGCGGCGTAGCAGGTGTCAACTATACCACGGTACAGTATTTGGTTAAGGTAGCTGTCACCGATGACGGTTCCGGCGCACTGTCTGCCAACGTGGCGGAGGTGAAGATGCGCCAGGGCAACACCGGTACATTTACGGCAGTCAGCAATGGTAATATTGCCTTTACCAACACCTATACCCCCAAAGATACCCATGTGGAACTGACGGGTATCAAGGATTTGACCGGCCGTATTTTGGGAGACCGGGAGTTCTCCTTCACAGTGAAAGACAGTGCCGGAAAGACCGTATCCAACGGCTATAATACCGATACTGACGCGGATGCCGATACGCTGAACGACAATATTGTCTTCAGCCCCATTACTGTCAGCGCTGCGGACATGGGCGGACAGAGCGAAAAAACCTTCGTCTATACCGTAACGGAAGACCAGGGCAGTGCGTATGGTATGACATATTCCAATGAGGAATACCGGGTATCTGTCAAAGTCGTAAATGAAAACGCCCAGCTGACCGTTAAGAGCATCAGTTGGGAGAAGAAAAATGATGCCGGCCAGTGGGCAAGCGAAACTGCCATGGTGTTCCATAACAGCTTCACCCCTGATGATGTGGAGCTGAAGCTGGAAGGCACCAAGACTCTGGAAGATGCGGCCGGCAACAAGCTGACCATTACCGATCAGCAGTTCGCTTTCGTGGTCGAAGAGCAGAAGGCAGACGGCACATGGGAAGTAGTTTCTGTCGGTAACAACACCGAGACACAGACCGCTGCAAACAGCGGCATCTATCAGATCTTCTTCTCCAGCATTTTCTATGATCTGAACGATCTGAAGAATGCTTCTGATACGGATCAGGACGGACGGATTGACAGAGCCTTTACCTACCAGATCCGTGAAGTTGTGCCGGTTGGACCTGGTAAGGATCCCAACATGCACTACGATACCTCGGTATTTACCGTGAGTGTGACGCTGTCTCAGAATGCCGACGGCAGCCTGGAGCTGTCGGCCCCGGCATACAACCAGCCGGTTGCGTTCAAGAATGTCCTGCAGCCCGACCATGTGGATGTGCCCATCGTCGGTAAAAAGACTACCGAAGGCAGTAATCTGCCCGCCGGCCTGTCCTTCTCCTTCTCTGTGATGGACTTGGCAAACCAGAACATCGTTTCCGGTGGTACCGCGGAGGCAAACGGCAGTATCCAGTTTACCAGACTGACCTATACCGCACCAGGCACCCACTATTACTGGATCTACGAATCCAACCATGCAGGTCAGGAAGTTCACGGCATCAAGTACAGCGGCCAGCGCTTCCTGCTGAAGGTGGAAGTGACCCGTGATGAGACCACAAGAGTTTGGACAGCGGTGCCTACCTACTATAAAGCCGGTACGGTCACTGATCCCTCCAACGCGGCAACCTACGCAACGGCAGCAAACGAAGTGAGCGCTGCCAATGTGACGTTTGCCAACGTATACGCAGCAGAAGGCAGCCTGCAGATCGAAGCCAAGAAGACTCTGCAGAATCTGCCCCTGAAGGAAAATGCCTTCCTGTTCAAGCTGGAGCGTTTGGACACAAATAACGAAGTTATAAGTACCCTTTACGCCGCCAACACCGCGACAAATGCCAACGGAAACAATATCGTATTCCCCTCTATCGTCTATACCAACGATGACCTGGACGAGCAGATCCGCTACAAAATGAGCGAGGTCGTGACGGATGACAACCGTGTACCCGGTGTTACCTACAGCAACGCGGTATACTACCTGCAGATCACCCTGACGGAGGACGAAGGTGTCATCACACCCACGGTCAAGTACTATACGGATGCCACATTTACTACCGAAAGCAGCACGACAGTAGCAACCTTCGAAAATGTCTACGCACCCACCACTGGCACTTCCGCCAGAATTGAGGCAAACAAGGTGCTGCAGGGCCGTGACATGCGTGAAGGCGAGTTCCGGTTTGAGCTGTTCTACAAGGATCCCGCCAATAACAATGAGTTGCGCCTGGTTGATACCGCTTACAATACGGATACTGACAACGACGGCGTATATGACGATATCTACTTCATCCGTAATTATCCCGCCGAGACATCCTTGGGTACATATTACTATGTGATCAAGGAAGTCTCCGGTAATCAGAGCACGGTTACCTATGACGAGGATAAGGTGGGCGAAGTGACCGTTGTAATCGGTGAGAATACCGAAGAAGCGACCCTGACAAGTGCGGTCAGCTACCCCAACGGTGCTGTAACCTTTACCAATGTCTTTACCCCCAAGGGCGTGAGCTTGGTGCTGGAAGGCACGAAGGAACTGGTGAACCGTCCGGCTGCTGACGGAGAGTTCAGCTTTGATGTTCTGCGGGACGGTCTGCCTGTTGCCAGTGGCTTCAATACCGATCTGGATGCTGACGGCAAGTACGACGAAATCAGCTTTACCGCGCTGAACTATACCCCTGCCCATCTGTGGAATGCCACAGACAACAAGTACGATACGGAGAAGACCTTTGTCTATCAGATCGTCGAGGTTACGGGCACTGACAGCAAGATCACCTATACGGATACTGAGTACCGCCTGACTGTGACAGTCACCATGGATGCTGACGGCAATATGCGGATCGGAGGCACCAAGCTGGAAGTTAAGACAGGGAATGGTTATCAGGACGCTGCCGGGATGGCATTCCGGAACGAATATACCCCCGATCCCATTACATTAAAGCTGAAAGCGTCCAAGGTGATGAAGAATCACGGTATGAAGGACGGCAGTTTCAGCTTCCAGGTCCACGATATCAGCGATCCTGCGCATCCCGTGCTGATATCTACCGGTGGTAATTTGGCCGCGGATTTGGATTCTCAGGGTAACTCCCGGTCCGATATCATCTTCTCCGATATCGGTTACTCCTACGATATGCTGGGCGGGCAGTCGAGCCGTACCTTCATCTACAAAATCCAGGAGCAGGGAACTACCCACGGCGGTGTAGAGATCCATGAAGCTCCTTACTATGCGAAGGTCGTTCTGTCGCTGGATGAGCAGACGGGTAAGCTGGTTACTGCCACCGGTTATTACACCGATGGGGCATGCAATACACCCATTACCACAGAGGTGCCTGTCTTTACCAACGTGTACACACCCGCACCTGTGGAAGTCGAAGTCTATGCCGACAAGACTCTAATCAACGCAAAGCTCGAAGAGGGCGAATTCGCTTTCACCCTGACCGGCAACGGTGTGAATGAGACCAAGTCCAATGATGCCAACGGCAGAGTCAGCTTCAGCAAGCTGAAATTTACCGCTCCCGGCACTTATATGTATAAGTTGACGGAGGCAGTGGCAGCCACTCCCAAGAAAACTGGCACCTACACGTTGGATCATGCCTTCATGGTCATTGTCAAGGTGACGGATGACCAGCGGGGTAAGCTGGTAGCTACCGTTGATTATCACGAGATACTGGACGGCAACGACCAATATGATGAAGATGTCCATCTGGGCGGTGCTGAGTTCATTAACCATTACACCGCACCTGCGCTGACAGTGCCGCTGAATACCGAGATCAACGCAACCAAGACCGTGCAGACACCTGCCGGTGTTACCTACAGTCCTGCAGGCTTCAAGTTCGCCGTTACCGATGTTGCCGGTAATGTGATCAAGGGCTGGGACGCCGACGAGAATAAGGAAGTGGATATGATCGGCACCAGCGGAGCTGACGGCAAGATCGACTTCTATGACTTCCGCTTCCCCTCTGCCGGTGAGTACCACTACTGGATCAACGAACAGCCCAGCGGCATCGAAGGGATGACCGATGATCTGCGCACCTGGGAAGTCCATATTCTGGTCCGCTATAACGCGGAAACCGGTCTGCTGTATGTCCAGGACGAGGATGTAAAGACCTACCTGCTGGGCCGCGCAGCTTCCGAAAGCGCCGATCCCGCATTCGTCAATACATTTGATCCTGAACCCATTACCCTGACGATCACCGTGGACAAGGACCTGGATGGCCGTGAACTGCAGGACCGCGAATTCCTCTTCTACCTGATGGAAGGCGACCTGATTGTGGC
>JAZNLC010000065.1:0-2745 GCA_045578895.1 Faecousia sp.
CTGTCAGCGAAGCTGACTGGGGGATTCATGCCGCATTGCGGCATATTGCCCTTTGGGCAATTATCCCTCCGTCTGCCCTTCGGGCAGCCACCTCCCTTTAGGCAAGGGAGGCTTTACACCGCATAAACGATCATTTACCACCGCAGGAACGATACCGGGCAAAGCAAGGCAGTAACGAATCGTAGAAGTCTTGGTGCGAATTGGGAGCGGCGGCTCGCCGCTAAACGATCATTTACGGAAATCCGGATACCCGATGCGCTGTACACTGGGCAAAGTGGGGAAAAACCCGGTATTTTCCGCACAAGAATCGTCTATTTCGCATATTGTATTTCGATGTAAAAAGTGATATTCTTTAACACAAATACAGTTGTCTTTTGACAAAGGACAAAACGGGAGGATATGTTTATGGCCAGAGTGTTTAATTTTTCCGCAGGTCCGGCAGTGCTGCCGGAGAGCGTTTTGATGGAAGCTGCCGCAGAAATGCTGGACTATAACGGCACCGGCATGGGCGTTATGGAAATGAGCCACCGCAGCAAGGCCTACCAGCAGATCATTGACACGGCAGAAGCGGATCTAAGAGAGCTGATGGGCATCCCGTCCAACTATAAGGTGCTGTTTTTGCAGGGCGGCGCAAGCCAGCAGTTTGCCATGATCCCCATGAACCTGATGAAGAACAAGGTGGCGGACTATATCGTCACCGGCGTGTGGGCCAAGAAGGCCTGCCAGGAGGCGGCCATCTACGGCAAAGCCAATGTCATCGCCAGCTCTGCCGACAAGACCTTCTCTTACATTCCCGACTGTTCGGATTTGCCCGTCAGCGAGAACGCGGACTATGTCTACATCTGTCAGAACAATACCATCTACGGCACTGCTTTTAAGGAACTGCCCAATACCAAGGGCAAGGACCTGGTGGCGGATGTGTCCTCCTGCTTCCTGTCGGAGCCGGTGGATGTAAGCAAGTATGCCATGATCTACGGCGGTGTGCAGAAGAATATCGGCCCTGCGGGTGTGGTCATCGCCATTATCCGGGAGGATCTGATCACCGACGATGTGCTGCCCGGCACGCCTACCATGCTCAAATACAAGACCCATGCGGACAACGGCTCTCTGTACAATACCCCGCCCGCTTACGGCATTTATATCTGCGGCAAGGTATTTAAGTGGCTCAAGGACATGGGCGGCCTGGAGGTCATGAAGGCCCGCAACGAGAAAAAGGCGGCGATCCTTTACGATTTTCTGGATAACAGCAAACTGTTCCATGGCACTGTGGTGAAAAAGGACCGCTCACTGATGAATGTGCCCTTTGTCACCGGTGATACCGAATTGGATGCCAAATTTGTCAAGGCTGCGGATGCAGCAGGCTTTGTGAATCTGAAGGGCCACCGCTCTGTAGGCGGCATGCGGGCCAGCATTTATAACGCCATGCCCATCGAGGGCGTGGAAAAGCTGGTGGACTTTATGACGAAGTTCGAAAAGGAGATCTGAGCCATGTATCAGGTGCATTATCTCAATTCCATCTCCCCAAAGGGTACGGCCCTTTGGAAAGAGGACTATCAAAAGACCGAGGATCTGAATGCCGCGGACGCGGTGCTGGTGCGCAGCGCCGCCATGCACGATCTTGTCCTGCCGGAAAACCTGCTGGCCATCGCCCGGGCAGGTGCCGGTGTCAATAATATCCCCCTGCAAAAGTGCGCGGAAGCGGGCATCGTGGTGTTCAATACCCCCGGCGCCAACGCAAACAGCGTCATGGAGCTGGCGCTGTGCGGATTGCTTCTGAGCTGCCGGGATATTATCGGCGGCATCAACTGGGTCAAGACCATTGCGGGTACTGCCGATGTTGCCAAGCAGGTGGAAAAGGGAAAGGGCAAGTTCGCCGGACACGAGATCGCGGGCAAGAAGCTGGGTGTCATCGGCCTGGGCGCCATCGGCGGCCCCCTGGCAAATGCAGCCCGGCGGCTGGGCATGGAGGTCTACGGCTGCGACCCCTATATCTCCATTGACGCCGCCTGGCATTTGGACCGGCACATCATTCCCGTCAAGACACGGGAGGAGATCTATGAAAAATGCGACATTATCACGCTCCATGTGCCGCTGCTGGATTCCACCCGGAAGATGATCAATGCCGAGGCCATTTCCAAAATGAAGGACGGGGCCATTGTGCTGAACTTTGCCCGGGATGCCCTGGTGGATGACGATGCCATGGAAGCGGCCCTGAAGAGCGGTAAGATTGCCCGCTATGTAACCGATTTTCCCAATGACCGCACCGCCAATATGGAGGGTGTCATCGCCATTCCCCACCTGGGCGCGTCCACCGAGGAATCGGAGGATAACTGCGCCAAGATGGCTGTGCGGCAGGTGATGGACTATCTGGAAAACGGCAACATCGTAAACTCCGTCAATTATCCCAATTGCGACATGGGCGTGTGTACCAAGCCCGGCCGCATTACCATATTGCACCGCAATATCCCCAATACCCTGAGCCAGTTTACCGGCGCGGTGGCGGCGGAGAATATCAATATCTCCGATCTGATCAACCGCAGCCGTGGGGAATATGCCTATACCATGCTGGACCTGGACCATCCCACACCTCCTGCGGTGATCGAAAAGCTGCAGAAGATCGACGGTGTCCTCCGGGTCAGAGTCATTCGATAACAAAAAACCATGTCATTCCGAGCCAGTGCTCACACTGGCGTGGGAATCCCGTGGAATCTCAAACATTTTCGCATATAAAAACCAGTAATTCCC
>JAZNLC010000066.1:0-21000 GCA_045578895.1 Faecousia sp.
CGCGTAAGCGGTGGAGGGATTCATCGCCCGTAGGGCGATATGCTGCTTTGCAGCATGGAATCCCCCAGTCAAAAATCAAAGATTTTTGCCAGCCCCCTTTAGGCAAGGGGGCCTTGGTTGGTACGCTAAACGATCATTTACCATAAGAAAATTTTTGAAATTTTTTCAAAAAATTTGCTGCATTTTGGGTTGCTCAATCGTCTTAATTAATAGATGAAATGTCATCGTATGATTGGAGGGACAAGTATGAAACAAAAAATGCTAAACATTCTTTCTCTGCTTTGTATTGCGGCGCTGCTGTTTTACGGCTGTACCGGTCCTCAGAAAGAACCGGATATTACAGAAAGCCTGATTTGGGAATCTGCACCCGCTTTAAATTTCGGCACCATGACCCACGAAAAGCTGAAGGTCGAGCCCTGGTACTCCGGCCGCTGCGAGGCAACCGGTAATTCCTGCTTTGCCGAAACAGAGCTCGGCTATTACCTTTCGCTATACGGCAAGCTGTATTACGCAGATAAAGCTGATTTGAGTTTTTGGGTCCCGGTCTGCAATCAGCCGGATTGTACTCATTCCCACAGCTGGTCCTACGGACAACCCCGGTGTAACGCAAAGGTGAATAGCTTTGTAATCCGTGACGGCCGTATTTACTTTGCTGATACGGTCAGCGTTCTTTGGGATCACTACAGCATGGTCAGTGATACCGATGGATTTTGCATTGCCAGCCGCGCCCTGGATGGCACCGACCTGCGTCTTGCGTATAAAGACGATTCCATGAGTCCCGGCGGCGGCGGTTTTATCAGCGTTGATCTAAACTACAACTATGCTCTGTACGATGTGGGAGTTTTAAACGCAGACGGATCCTTCACTTACCGGCTTTACCGTCTTTCAGACAACGGCAGCCAACTGCTTTCTGACCGTACCACCACGCAGGAAATTCCCTCCGGTTATATCTCTTATAACGGACGCACGACCTGGGGTGAAGCAACCTTTTACCACTATTTTCTGGATGAAAGCTTTGATTTTCTCTACGGTTTTAAAAGTGGGGACGTGGTAAAGTACGACGTTTCCTGTGTAGAAGGTGAATGTTACTTAGCCGGAAATCAATTGCGGATTTACCGCGCCAATGACGGCTATTATGATGTAGATCTGGCTACCCAGAAAGAAGTCCGCGTGGCAGATGCACAACTGGAAGATGCCTATGCCCACATTCTGCTTCCCAACTGCATTCTTGAGACGACACTTCAGCGCCAAAGACAAAATACCCTTGCCGTAGGAACTCCCCATGCACTAAAGCTCTTTAATGGAGAAACCTGGTTGGATGTCCAACTCCCGCAGGAGCTTTCCGAAGCGGGAAATGGGCAATACATCCTCATTGCCGGTGTCACTTCCGACAGTATTTTTGTTATATACCCGGACAACCGGAGTAACCATCTGTACCGTATTCCTTTGGATACCGATACTCCCGTAATGGAGTGTTGCGCTGACCTACGCTAGAAATAATTGAAAATAGGTTTGGTTTTATGAGTTATGTAAGCTGCAATTTATGTCCCAGACAGTGTGGAATTGACAGAACTGCCGGAGAACTGGGTTTTTGCGGCTGCCCGGATACCGCTTTGGTGGCAAAGACCATGCTGCACAAATGGGAAGAGCCTGCCCTGGCTGGCAGCGGCGGCAGCGGTGCCATTTTCTTTGGCGGCTGCACCCTGGGGTGCAAATACTGCCAAAATGCCGCCATCAGCGGTCATCCCGTGGGAATTCCCACAGACAGCACCGCTTTGCGGCAAATGATGGAAGATCTCATCGCCCAGGGTGCGGAAAACATCGACCTGGTGACGCCCACCCACTATCTGCCCACGATCATTCCCGCTCTGTCCCCCAAACTGCCTGTTCCCGTTGTGTATAACTGCGGCGGCTATGAGCGTCCGGAAACCATCGCAAAACTGGATGGATTGGTAGATATCTATCTGCCGGATATGAAATATGCCGACAGCCGTTTGGCTGCGGCACTCTCAGGCGCGCCGGATTATTTTCAGGTCGCCGCCTCCGCCATTCGGGAAATGGTACGGCAGACCGGCCCGGTACAATGGAATGGAGAAAAAGTTGTGAAAGGCACGATCATCCGCCATCTGATTCTCCCCGGCTGCGTGGAGAATTCCCTGAAAGTGCTGGACTGGATCGGCGAGACCTTTGCGCCCGGCGAGGTACTGGTCAGCCTCATGCGCCAGTACACCCCCATGAGCGGACTTCCCGCTCCATTTGACCGGCCCATCACCGAGGAGGAATACGACAGCGTGCTTAGCTGGATGTATCTCAACGACTTGGAGGGCTTCACTCAGGAAGCAAGCGCGGCAGATAAAACGTTTATCCCCGATTTTTGAACAAAAAAACAGGTTAGGCTTTTGCCTAACCTGTTTTTTATAAGCAAGGAAATTACATGTCGAAGGGATCCATGCCCAGAACGGGGTGGCCAACATTGCCCAGGAACTCCAGCAGCTGCTCGGGGTCCTCGGTGCAGACGGTCTCGTCTGCGATCATGTCGGTGAAGTTCTCCACACCGTACATTTCCAGAGCCACTTCGTCCAAACGCTCGCGGACCTGATCCTTCAGATCCTTGGGCATCCAAACGATACGGCCGGGGCCGCCTTCAGCAGCGATAAACTTCTTGGAGAAGATGAACTGCTTGCCGTGGCCCATGAAGCCGGGAGTCTGAACACCGCCGCCGGTCATGGAGGCCATGTCGGAGAAGCTCATGCCCAGAGGAGTCATGCCGGCATGCTCACGGCAGGTGATAACAACACCCATGGAGCAAGGCTCAACACCGCAGATACACTCGAAGCAGCCGCAGGAGGTCATGGGATCCTCAAACAGGGAGTACAGAGTGATATGCTCCAAAGCACCGTGGGAGTACTTCTCGATGGCTTCGTCAACGTCAACGTAACGGCCCAGACGCTCGTCGATGCAGCGCTCCTTGGGAACGATCTGGCAAGGACCGGCGGGATCCAGCTCGTTGGTTGCCTTAGCATCCAGCCAGGAAACAGCGCCACACAGACCCAAACGCTCGGGAGTAACGATACATACGTGGCTGGGGGAGAAGGCCTGGCACATAATGCAGGTGTAGTATACGGGAACAGATTCGTCGGTCATGGAGCGCAGACGGTCGTCACGCTTAGCAAAGATCTCGTTGGCCTTGGCGCGCAGATCCTTGTTCTGCTCGGCATCCACAACGATGGTGACCTGACACTTATCAACGATGGCTTCGAACTCGGTCTTCAGCTTGGCATACAGGACTTCGCCCAGATGACGGAACTTGAAGCCAGCCTCGTAGTCAGCCTTGGAGATACGGATACGGATCATGTCACGCTGGCCGGTGTGCATAACACCTTCGATGCAGTTCAGCCATGCATGGATCTTACGCTCCATGACGGACTCGAAGTCAGGCTGCATAGCCTTGCCGGCAACCTCGATGGTGTAGCTGAGGGAGATCTTGGAACCAACGGGGATCTCGTCGATCTCGGAGCCGATAACGGTGATCTTGTGGTCTTCGACTTCCAGAGCCTCGCGGGTCTGAACCAGCTCGAAGCAGTCCACACGGGAGCCGTCCACTTCCACCTGCATATCGCCGCGGCGGATGATCTCGCCTTCGAAAGCGGTAGCGTAGGAAACGGGGATGTCGATCTTGGTGATCTTCAGCTTGATGTCGCGGGCTTCCAGGGAAGTTGCGTTCCACTTGGAAGTATCCAGCTGCTGGATCAGGGACTTGGGAACACGGAACATGTTCTCGGTCTCGTTGGAGATAACGGGGAAGCCCAGTTGGATGGCACCGGCACCGTAGGAAACGATCTCGTCAGACAGGCTCTTGTAAGCATTGACGAAAGCGTTCACGCGGTCCATGGTGTACTTATACAGAGCCTTGGTATCGCCGGGCTGGATAGCACCGAAGATCAGTGCTGCACGCAGAGCGACGGAAACAACATGGATGACGGACTGCATCTCGTAGCCCAGGGGCACAACACGCACACCTTCGCCCAGCTTCATGCCAGCGTCGTAGCAGTGCTTGATGGAATCGCCGGTCAGGGTGACCAGGATACCCTGTGCCTGGTATTCCTTAGCCAGAGCAACGGTCTCTGCGGGATCCTCAGCACCACCGATGATAACGGCAACACCGGGGATATCGTTGATAACCAGGGGCAGACCCAGGTTGCGCACGAATGCGTCGGTCAGGAAGCCCATCTCGGGCTCAGTGTAGGGCTCAGCGCCGTGGATGTACTTCAGAACTTCCAGGAACTCTGCGCACAGAGCGGAAGCGATGCCGCTGTCGAAAGCGTCCTGCAGGCGCTTGTTGCGGGTCATCATGGGCTTGATGTCGGCTTCCATAGCAGCCTTCAGTTCACCCAGGTTATTGATCTTCTTGCCGGTAATGCTGTAGTAGCAGGGCAGATTATAGGCGGTTGCGGGGAAAGCTACGGGCTCAGCTTCGCCGTACTGGGCGATGGCTGCGTCAATAGCAGCTACGGTACGGGCGTAGTTGTAATCGTTACCGCCGAAAACTCTATCAAAAAGTGTCAACGTTTTTTCCTCCTCGTGTCATTATTCACGATTTATTCGCGATCCAAAATTTCTTTGATCTTCCGAATTTCTTCGATTGCCGCGGGGCTGAAATCGTAGGGGGATTTTCCCTGACGGTCCGCGTCGATGATGTCCGTATTGTAGTGGATGCAGCCAAGGAAATCTTCTTCCGGGATTGCGTTGCGGACAAATGCTTCGTCCTGCGCGTCCCGCACCTTGTTTGCTACAACCCGAACCTGCTTGACACCCAGGTCACTGGCCAGCCGCTTCACATTGCGGTAGGTCTGCACGCTCCGGGCACCGGGTTCGATGACCACAATGAACTGATCCATGTTCATGGCAGTGCCTCTGCCCAAATGCTCAAGTCCCGCTTCCATGTCCATAATGACCACATCGTTTTTCCGATAGGTCAGACTGCTCAGCACGGATTTCAGCATCACATGTTCGGGACAGACGCAGCCGCTGCCGCCCACATCCACAGTACCCATAACCAACAGCTTGACGCCGTTGATATCCTTACTGAAAGTGTCGGGGATATCCGCCACATAAGGATTCAGCTTAAAGAACTTGTTGGCAGCAGTTGCGCCGGTACGTTCTTCTACCAGGGTACGCATTTTGGAGATGGGAACGATCGCATCGACTTCCTCCTGGGTCAGGCCCAATGCCAAGCCCAGATTTGCGTCCGGGTCCACGTCGGCCGCCAAAACGGTACGGCCCTCGTCGGCATAGAGTCTTGCCAGGGTGGAGGACAGGGTGGTTTTACCCACGCCGCCCTTTCCGGTAATCGCTAGTTTCATTAGAAAAGACCTCTAAATCTAGTAAATTGCTATAAAACGGAAGCGTTGCAAAAGCTCCACTCATTGGCGAGAGATTTTTCGCTGGGCCGTTCGTTTGTAGCCGCCAATGTACTTTGTGTACTTCAAGGCTACGAACGGGCGGATCCAGCGGAAAAGATCCGCCAATTAGATTCCCAGAGCTTCGCGCTTGGCTTCAATGCAGGCGATCATCTTGTCACCCAGGGACTCGATGTCGGTATCCACAACGAACTTTGCCTCGACCCACTCGTTGATACCGTCTTCGCCCTGCAGCAAACGGGTGACTTCCTCGGAGCCCTTGGAGTAGGGATCAACACCCAGGAAGGTCTCAATACCGGTAGCAACAACATAGTTACCGATAGAGACAGCCTTTTCGGACATCCATTCGGGAGCGCAGCCAACAACAGGAACCTGAGAAATGTTGATGCCCCAGTCCTTGGCAATATCGGAAGCCAGAACCATCATACGGGAAATATCAACGCAGGAGCCCATGTGCAGAACGGGAGGAATGTTTGCCAGCTCACATACACGCTTCAGACCTGCGCCGCAGTATTCCTTAGCCTGTACGGGATCCATCAGACCAGCCTTGGCAGCAGCCTGAGCGGAGCAGCCGGTGGTGATAACGATGATATCGTTCTCCAGCATCTTCTTCATCAGGCCGATGTGAGCAGTGTCGGGACGGACCTTGGGATTGTTACAGCCGACCATAGCCACAGCGCCGCGGATAACACCGGAGTGTACACATTCGACCAGGGGTTTGGTGGTACCGAACTCATCCAGCTGGGAGTTGGCAACGGTATCCAAAACCTTCTTGATGGCTTCGACGGAGTAACCAACTCTTGCCTTCTGCTTCTGGTTGGGAATGTTGACCAGCTCGGGGTTACGGTTCTTGAAGTTCTCGATTGCCATCTTTACGATACCCTTTGCGCTCTCACCGGCTGTCTCAGCGGAGAACTGGATGAACTCGGAGTCGGGCATACGGGCAATGGGAGAGGTGGTGATGAACTTGGTATGGAAGCACTTGGACAGGGGGCCCAGCGCGGGGAAGATGCACTGCACGTCAACAACGATGGCTTCGCAGGCACCGGTCAGAACCACATTCTCCTGGTTCAGATAGTTACCGGCCATGGGAATACCGTGACGCATAGTGACTTCGTTGGAGGTGCAGCAAACACCGGAAACGGTGATGCCCTTAGCACCCATGGACTTTGCGTACGCGATCATTTCGGGATCGTTTGCAAAGTAGACGATCATTTCGGACAGAGAGGGGTCATGGCCGTGAACAACGATGTTGACATTGTCCTTTTCCATAACGCCGATGTTGGCCTCGGTGTCGATGGGGCGGGGAGTACCGAACATAACGTCGGAGAACTCGGTGCCCATCATGGAGCCGCCCCAGCCGTCGGACAAGCCGGCGCGCAGAGACTGACGGATCAAAGCCTCTGCCAGGGAAGAGTTACCCATATGGGTCATGTGCATAGCGGTGGCAATTTCACGGTCGATAGCCCGGGGCATGATCTCAGCCTTCCGCCACAGTTCCTTGGTGTGCTCGGGAGCGCGCTGTGCGAACTTCTGCTCGCCGAAGGGGAAGCCGTACTCCAGCAGGCCGATCTCAGCCATCTCGTGAGCCAGATCGTAAATATCCTTGCCTTCGGTCTCGACACCCCATTCCTTAGCGATGCGGATCAGCTTGTCAGGATCCTTGACCTGATAGTTGCCGCCTTCACGGGTCTGGTGCAGGGTGTGCATGATTTCACGGCCGTGGTCAGAGTGTGCAGCGGTACCGCCAACGGTGAAACGCAGGTAGTTACGGGCGACGATACCGTGAACATCACAGCCACAGATACCACGGGGGGACTTGGGAGTGATACGGCAGGGGCCCATGGAGCAGATACGGCAGCAGGTACCGCCTTCGCCGAAGCCACAGTGAGGAGTCTGGTTTTTGACACGCTGCTGCCAGGTGTCAGCACCAACCTTGCTGGCGGTTTCCAGCAGAGAATTGGTGGCCGCTTCCATCTCCTCGATGGATGTAGTAAATGCCCAATCCTTCAAAGTATTTTCCTCCTAAAAGATATTCTCAACCGATACGCATAGGCGCACCGGCGCTAGTGTATCGATAATATTCTACTCTTATAACCAAAGAAAGTCAATGCGAATTTCCCCATGTTTCCCATAATTTTTCCATCCCCCGGTGGGGGATATGTCAAAAAGCGGAAGGCAAGGAAAATTCATGCAAGCTTATGCCCCCAGAAAAAACGCGCCTGCGGAGGTTTCCGCAGGCACATTCACTTTATCCGTTATAGCCGTTGGGGTTGCTGCTCTGCCAGCGCCAGGAATCCCGGCACATGTCAGCCAGCGTTTTTTCCGCCTTCCATCCAAGCTTCTCCGCACTCTTGGCGGGATCGGCATAGCAGGTAGCGATGTCACCGGGGCGGCGGTCTACAATCTGATAAGGCAGTGCCACCTGGTTGACTTCCCGGAAAGTATGTACCATGTCCAGCACACTGTAGCCGGTACCGGTACCCAAATTGAATACTTCACATCCCTTATTTTCGGTGGTGTACTTTACCGCAGCTACATGGCCCTTAGCCAGGTCCACCACATGGATGTAATCCCGAACACCGGTGCCGTCATGGGTATCATAATCATTACCAAAAACACTCAGCTTTTCCCGGCGGCCCACTGCCACCTGAGTAATATAGGGCATTAGATTATTGGGAATACCCCGGGGATCTTCACCGATCCGGCCGCTGATATGGGCACCGATGGGGTTGAAATACCGCAGAAGGCAGATGCTCCACGCCTTATCAGCAAAAGCCATACCGGAGAGGATCTGCTCGGTCATGTACTTGGTCCAACCGTAGGGATTGGTGCAATTGCCGGTTCTGCTGGTTTCCCGTAGGGGCATCTCATTATCAGCAGAGTAGACCGTCGCGGAGGAAGAGAAGATGATATTTTTCATGCCCACTTCCTTCATCACTTTTGTCAGCACCAGGGTAGAGTTCAGGTTGTTGTCATAGTATTCCCAGGGCATAGCGACGCTTTCGCCTACCGCCTTCAGACCCGCGAAATGGATCACGCAGCCGATCTCATTTTCCTCAAATATCTTCTTCAGCAGCGCCTCATCCCGGACATCGCCCTCATAGAACTTCAGCTTTTTTCCGGTCAGTTCCTGCACCCGTTTCAAAGACTCGGGATTGGAATTGCACAAATTGTCAATGACGGTGACCTCATATCCGCTCTCCAGCAACTCTACACAAGTATGAGAGCCGATATAGCCGGCGCCACCGGTTACCAATACATTCATACGCAACCTCCATATTTGTTATTTTGAGCCTATATTATACCGCATTTCCGTCTCAAATGCAACCGTATTGTACCGGCTTTCTTCCTGTGACAGATTTCTGCTTGCTATTTCATAATGTTTTCGATATAATAAACAATAGAGAAATTCCGCCCACCGCGTGGGGTGGCCTCTGGAGGCACAAATGGAACAAAAGAAACATATTTTGCTTTTAACCACCGGTGGCACCATTGCTTCCCTGCCCGGTGGAGAAGGCCTGGAGCCCCAGCGCTCCGATGTGATGGAGCGAGAGCTGGATCAGCTTCGTTCCTACTACACCATAACCGTAAAAGATGTCATGTGTCTGGATTCCTCCAATATCCGCCCGGAGGAATGGCAGCGGATCGCCACCTATATTTATGAGCTGCGCAGTGGATATGACGGGATCGTTGTGTCCCACGGCACAGATACCATGGCTTATACCGCTTCCGCTGTGACCTTCATGCTGCCCAACATCGATCTGCCCGTGGTTTTCACCGGTTCTCAGCTTCCCCTGGCGGACATTCTTTCTGACGGTCCCGACAATCTTCGCACTGCTTTTGCCATGGCCGCTTCCGGTCACCCGGGCATTTTCCTTGCTTTTGACCGCAAGATCATGCGCGGCTGCCGGGCTGTGAAGGTAAGAGCCTCCGGCTTTTCCGCTTTTGAAAGTGTCAACGCCAAGTATGTGGGCATCGTAAGCAACCAGGGGCTCGTGATTAACCCCACTGCGCTGCCCGTTCAAAACGGCCCTACTGAGTTGAAGGTCGATATCAGTAAGGACGTGTTTCTTCTGAAGCTGACCCCCGGCATCTCTCCAGCAATCTTCGATATGCTGTCCGCCATGGGTTACAAGGGCATCGTGATTGAAGCTTTCGGTCTCGGCGGCATCAATGTTTTAAATGAAGGTTTGGATGGCATCCGACAGGCCGTAGATTCCGGGATCAATGTAGTCGTCACCACCCAGTGCTTGTATGACAGTTCCGACCTGCGGGTATACCAGGTAGGTAATAAGCTGCTGCAATTGGGCGTTATCCAGGGCCGGGATATGACCTCGGAAGCTGCCATGACAAAGCTGATGTGGGCTATTGGTCAGGGTATGACCCCTACGGAAGTTTCTAACTTTTTCCGCCAGAGTCTGGCGGGTGAGATCACCGTATAATCCTCTTATTTTTACTATTTACAGGAGGGAAAATTATGGATCCTATTTATGTTACCGGTCACCGAAATCCCGACACTGACTCCATTGTTGCCGCAATGGCCTATGCCGCTCTGCGCAATGCCGTAGGCGACCGGGAGTATGAAGCGGCCTGCCTGGGTCGCGTATCTGACGAAACCCAGATCGTCCTGGACCGTTTCGGCTTCCAACCCCCAAAACGGATCTACAATATGTACACCCAGGTAAAGGATCTGGACTTTGATACCCCCCCTGTTTTGGGCGCAGCTGTCACCATTGGCCGCGCCTGGAAGCGGCTGAAAGAGCAGAAGAATATTTCCGCAATTCCCGTTGCCAACGAAGACGGCACTCTGTATGGCATGCTGTCCCGGGAAGATGTGGCGAACTACAACATGGCGCTGGTCTCTGCCGGTGTACTGGACAGTGTTCCCCTTTTCAATGTTCTTTCTACATTGGAAGGCAAAGTTCTGAACCTGGCCGGCGAAAGCATTGACACTATCTCCGGTGAGGTCACCATTGCCCTGCCCCAAGAGCGGGAAAATCTGCTGTTTAACACCAAAGACTCCATTGTTTTGTGCGGCCATCAGCCGGATATGATCCGCCGTGCTTTGGAAATGAATGTAAACTGCCTGGTCCTGTGTCAGGCCGAGATCAGTGAAGAGCTGCGGGATATGGAAACTTCCACCTGCATTATTTCCACCCCTTATGATGCTTACCGGGCAGCCCGCCTGATCTTCCAATCCAATCCCATCGGCCGGATCTGCCGCACATCCGATCTGGTCTGTTTCCATTTGGAAGACCGGGTGGACGATGTCAAGGAACAGGTTTTGAAATACCGCGAGCACTGCTATCCCATTTTGGATATCGACGAAAAAGTCGTAGGCGTTTTGACCCGTTACCATTTGCTGCGCCCCCGCCGGAAGCGTGTGGTCCTGGTTGACCACAATGAAGCTTCCCAGTCGGTTCCCGGTTTGGAAGAAGCAGAGATCATGGAGATCATCGATCATCACCGCCTGGCGGATATTCAGACAACCAACCCGATCTATGTGACCAATGAACCGGTAGGCTCTACCAACACGATTATCGCAGGTATGTTCCAGGACCGTGGCTTGATGCCCTCTGCCGCCATGGCCGGTATGATGGCAGCCGCCATTCTTTCCGATACGGTTATGTTTAAATCTCCCACTTGCACCGCACGGGATGTTCGCACTGCTGAGCGCATGGCCCGTATCGCCAACATCTCTTTGGAAGAGCTGGGCAAGGAAATCTTCTCTGCCTCCGTGGGCAACCGCACATCGGAAGACCTGTTGTTCAGCGACTGCAAGGAATTCCACATTGCCGGTTACGATCTGGCTGTGGCACAGATCACCTGTGTGGACAGTCCTCAGATGTTGGAGCGCAAGGATGAATTCCTGGCACTGATGAAGAAGGCCTCGGAGGAAAACGAATATCACATGATGATTCTGATGCTCACCGATGTGTTGCTGGAAGGCACGCAGATCATTTATCTGGGCGACGATGACACCATCAAGCAGGCATTCAATGTTTCGCCCAAGGAGAACACCGCCTTCCTGCCCAAGGTCATGAGCCGCAAAAAGCAGATCATTCCCATGCTGTCTGCTCTGTGGGGTTAACGGCCAGCGGCCGTTGCCAATTCGTGCACGGTGCAGTGCGTATCGTTACTGCCTTACCTTGCTCGGTATCGTTTTTGCGGCAATTATCGATAAAAATCATATAGGCAGAAACATACTCTGCCTGCTTATTTGGAGGTTTCTATGGGTTTTGAAGGCCTTTTAGGAAATGAGCGGCTGAAGGACAACCTTCGCAGTTCCATAAACCGGGGCCGGATCTCCCATTTTTATCTGATCTCCGGCCCTGCCGGCTCCGGGAAGCGGACGCTTGCAAAGCTGCTGGCCGCAGCCATTCTCTGCAAGAGTGCGGACAAGCCTTGCCATACCTGCGCTGCCTGTAGAAAGGTTTTAGGCAGCGGCCATCCGGATTTTATCACCATTGATGATCCGGAAAAGAAGACCGTTCCCGTTGAGTTGATTCGGGAAGCCAGGTCTGACATTTACATCCGCCCAAACGAAGCGGATCACAAAGTCTATCTGTTCCCCCGGGCTCAGGATATGGGTATCCCAGGGCAAAATGCTCTTTTAAAAGTATTGGAAGAGCCTCCTGCTTACGGTGTTTTTATTCTGCTCACCGACAATCCGCAAAAACTGCTTCCTACCGTTCGCTCCCGCTGCACCGAACTGGCTTTGACCGCATTGCCGGAAGCTCTTGCTGTTTCCCAATTGCAAAAGGATTTTCCCCAGCTGAGTGAATCAGATATCCGTGGAGCTGTCAGCCGCAGCGGCGGTTTTTTGGGGCAAGCAAAAGAACTTTTGGAGGAAGGCAGCGCCCTTCCCCAGCAGACGGTTGACTTTCTTTCCGCTTTTTCACAGCGCAACTCCTATGCCCTTGCTCAGGTGCTGGTGCCTATGGAAAAGTGGAAGCGGGATCAGTTGATCCCCATCCTACAGCAGTGGGCCGCCTTTTTGGAAGGCGCGCTGGTACATCGCAGCGGGATCCCTTCCGGCACCCCCATGGCCCAGGAGCTGATCGCAGGCAGAAGCGCCGCGGAACTGAAAGCTGCCATCCAGCAGCTGCAAAAAACCATTGAATACGCACAGGGAAATGTCTCCACCGGTGCCATCTGTGGCTACCTATTGTGGGCCCTGAAATAATAAGGAGAATATCATGGAAGAAAACAATACCCTTGTCCAGGGGGAAAGCACGGCCGAAGTCGTGGATATCCAATTCCGCCCCGGACAGAAGATCTATTACTTTGACCCCAACGGCATCCCCTGCAAAGCCGGGGACCATGTGATCATCGACACCGCCCGGGGTCCGGAATACGGCATTTGTGTTGGCAGCAATCATCAGATCCGTGCGGCTGATATCGTATCTCCCCTGCGTCCCGTACTGCGGATTGCCACTGCCCAGGACGAAAAAGTCATGGAAGAAAATCAGGCAAAAGAAAAGCAGGCATATGAAGCCTGCTTGAAGAAGATCGGGGAACACGGTCTAGATATGCAGTTGGTATCCGCGGAATATGCCTTTGACGGCAGTAAGATTCTGTTCTTCTTCACTGCGGATGAGCGTGTGGATTTCCGGGAGCTGGTGAAAAACCTGGCCAGCATGTTCCATACCCGTATTGAGCTGCGGCAAATTGGCGTCCGCGACAAAGCCAAAATGGTAGGTGGCCTTGGCATTTGCGGCAGGCCTTTCTGCTGCGCCAGCTTTTTGGATGATTTCCAGCCGGTCTCTATCAAAATGGCAAAAACACAAAACCTCAGTCTGAATCCCACCAAAATCTCCGGCACCTGCGGCCGCTTGATGTGCTGCCTGAAATACGAGCAGGATGCTTACGAGGATCTGATCCGCAACAGCCCCAAGCTGGAATCCTTTGTGGATACCCCCGAGGGCCGGGGTACTGTTGTAGAGCTGGATCTGCTGCGTCAGAGAGTCAAGGTGCGTATGGAAGACCGGCCCGAAGTCACCGGTGTTTTCCCCAATGAAGAAATCGCCGTACTGCGCAGCGGCAAAGCGAAAAAGAATGATCCTCCTATCCCCGCGGATCTCGCTCCCATTTCCGGAAAAGGCAAGCGGGTCAAGGAAGAGGAGAGAAAGGAATCTGCATTCCTGGACCCTATCCGTTTCCGTTACAGTACAGAAACGATTGTAGACGAACCGGAGCCGCAACCCACTGAGGAAATTTGGGAAGAAGCAGACTCCCAGGCCAAAGGTAAGCGCCGCAGAAGCCGCAAAGCCAAGCCTCAGGAACAGCCGCAGCCAAAAGAAGAGCCTGCACAGGATAAGAAACCCGAAAAGAAAAAGCAGCCAAAAAAAGCCGAGCCGAAAGAGCCGGCTGCTCCCGAAACTTCTCAGGACAGCGAATCAGTTCCCGCCAAAAAGCGGCACAGCAATTATCACCGCCGCCGCAAACCCAAAAGCAGCGGTGGAGAAAAGAATAACGGATAATAAAAAACGAGCGTACCAAATCACGGTGCGCTCGTTTCTGTTGTACTGTCTTGCGTTTCCTTTACAGGATTGATTCGGGCCTCAATGCGTTTTAAGCCGTAGAGCATGCTTTCATAGGTCTCTTCCGTCACGCGGCCGATACGACTTGCTTCGTATGCGGCTATCGCCTCTCGCAGGCGTACAACACGGAGCAATCCGGTATCGTCATAGGCCGTATAGATGGGCGTGTACTTGAAATCGGTTACCTTTGTGACGCCGGTGGTATTATCCTTGGTGATCTCAAGTTCCAGGATCACGGAGTAGGCTGTGCCGGAACGGGTGGCATCTCCAAAGAAGTCACCCAAAGAATAGGCAACAAAGGTGCCGTCTTCTTTGTTAAACTCGATCTCCTGAACATAATGGGGATGGGAGCCGATAATGGCATCCACGCCTTCCTTGAACATCAGGTCTTTTACCGCCGTCTGGGATTTGCTGTGGATATCACTGTACTCGCTGCCCCAATGAAGCATGGCAATGGTAATATCCGGCTCCTCTTCCTGCACCTGCCGCAGCAGCTTGGTAACTGCCTTGGTATTTACGGACTTGTAGGTGCTGGCATAGTCGGTATAGAGAATATTAACCAGATCCTCACTGCCCGCAGGCATTGCCATACCGTCCATTCCCTTGGTAAAGGCTACGATAGCCACCTTCACGCCGCGGACATAGCGAATGACATATGCGCCCGGCTCTTCTCCTTCGGCGACAGCGCCCACACTGGCCATGCCCGCTGCCCGGACATTGCGTACTGTAGCGTTCAGACCCGCAACGCCCCGGTTGATGGCCTTGGAATTGGCCAGCTGCAGCATGTCCACACCAATGCCCTTCAGTGCCATCAAAAGCTGCTGGGGTGCGGAATCCTTTCCGTAAGGGGCACCGCAGGCATTGCCTTCAAAATTCATCACCGTCAGGTCAGTTTGCGCAAGCTGGGGAAGCACATCCATAAAGGCATTGGTATAGTCATATCCCATACCACCGGCTGCCACCACCGCATCGGTCACGTTCAGATCACCGGCGGCTGCCAGTGTAATCACCGTTGTGGGAGATTCGGGCTCTGTTTGGGCAGGCTGTGTTGTTTGCTGCGGCAGTGTTGAGGAAGCCGTTGTTTCCTCCGGTTTGGCGTTTCTGCCGCTGAAGCTAACTGCCACGATCAAAATGCCACAAAGCAGCAGCACTGCCAGGGCAACCAACAAGCGGGTCCGTGTCCGCCGCTCCTGTTGGAGGCGCTCATTCTGTCTGCGCTGCCGTTCTTTACGGCGCTTATCCATTTCATCCATTTCAAAAGACATTACTCACGCCTCCTTCCTAACTGTATTACAAGATATTTTACTACAAAAATGCCGATTGCACAACCCCTGCGAAGAAAGAATCGGGCGGATTTCCGCCCGATTCTGATTTCTTAAATACCGGCTGTCAGCAGATAAATTACCAGGAACACTGCGGAGGCGATCAGGTAGATAAGACCGGACCACAGCAATTCACCTGCAGGTTTTCTTTGGGCACGCTTCCGCTCCTTGTAGTCTACAAAATCCTCTTCCTTTTCTTCCAGGGGAGAATTCATCTTGGTAAACGGATAATGCAGATGAAAAACAGACTTCAGGCTGTAGCTCATCATATCAAAGGTACCCTGATTTCTGGCAAACTTCAATCCGCCGCTGCCCAGAAGCAGCACCGCTGCCACAAAGCAACCGTCGCACAGCATCCGCAGCCAACCGTGGCCTCTGGTCCAGCCCAGGATCGCCACAGCGGTAGCGATCACAGCGCCCGCGCAGACATGAACAAGAATACCCTTTTGCTTATCGGTCATATTCTCACTTCAGCATCTGCTGATACTTCGCAAACTCCGCATCATTGCACTGAACGAAGTGGCCGGGGGTAATTTCACGGAAGCTGGGCTTGTCGACAGAGTAGTCATGCTCAGCCAGGGGATTGTAGGTAATTCTCTGTCTGCTCTTCTCATAAATGGGGTCAGGCAGAGGAATTGCGGACAGCAAGCTGCGGGTGTAAGGATGCAGGGGGTTCTTGAACAGCTCGTCGGAGGTAGCCAGCTCGACCATCTTACCGAAGTACATAACACCGATACGGTCGGAGAAGTACTTAACAACGCTCAAGTCGTGGGCGATGAACAGAATGGTCAGACCAAACTTTTCACGCAGCTCATTGAGCAGGTTGATAACCTGTGCCTGAACGGAAACGTCCAGCGCGGACACAGGCTCGTCAGCAATGATCAGCTCGGGGTTCATGATGATGGAACGGGCAACACCGATTCTCTGACGCTGACCGCCGGAGAATTCGTGAGGATAGCGGCTGGCATGCTCGCGCACCAGACCAACCAGTTCCAGCATCTCGTAAACCTTCTCGTCCAAAACTTCCTTGTTCCGCTCGCCCTGGATCACCAGACCCTCGGAAATGATTTCCTTAACGGTCATACGGGGGTCCAAAGAAGCGATGGGATCCTGGAAGATCATCTGGATCTGGGTTACCAGCTTGGTATTCTTTGCCTTACGCATGGCATCCTTGTATTCAGCCATGATCTTGGGCTTTTCCTGCTCGTCAGCCTTAGCCAGCAGTGCCTCGTACTTTTCCTTGGCCTGCTGCTGCAGCTGCTTGGAGTACTCCTTGTCGCAGTTCTTCTGGTCGAACTCCGCTGCCTTCATCAGCTTACGCTGCTCAGCAACGGTAGCGTTCATCTGCGCCTTCAGTTCTGCGGTCTTTTCAGGATGTGCGGCAGATTCTGTCTTAAAATCTTCCTGTGCCTTCTTAATGGCATCCTGGTAGACCTTCTTGCCGGCTGCAATACGGATACCCTTGAAGAACACATTACCGCCGGTGATGTTGTACAGCTTGATAATGGAACGGCCGGTAGTGGTCTTGCCACAGCCGGACTCACCGACCAAGCCAAAAACTTCGCCCTTCTTGATCTCAAAGCTGACATCGTCAACAGCCTTGGTAAAGCCGAAGTACTGGGAGAGGTTTTCTACTTTCAGCAAAACTTCTTGATTATTCTGCATTTTCGGCACCTCTCTTGTTCTTCATTCTTGCAATGCGGTCCAGGATGATCTTGGGGGGATCGACCTTGGGTGCATCGGGGTGGAGCAGCCAGGTAGCCGCATAATGGGTATCACTTACCTTAAACATAGGCGGCTGCTGTTCAAAGTCGATCTGCATTGCGTACTTGTTACGGGCAGCGAATGCGTCACCGACGGGAGGATAGATCATGTTGGGAGGAGTGCCGGGGATGGCATCCAGCTTCTCATTGGTATCCAGGTCGGGCATGGAGCTCAGCAGAGCCCAGGTGTAAGGATGCTTGGGATCATAGAAAATATCGTTGGCAGTACCGTGCTCGACGATCTTACCTGCGTACATAACGGCCACGCGGTCGGCCATGTTCGCCACAACACCCAGGTCGTGGGTAATGAAGATAACGGACAGCTGGCGCTCTGCCTTCAGCTTATTGATCAGCTCCAGGATCTGGGACTGAATGGTAACGTCCAAAGCTGTGGTAGGCTCGTCACAGATCAGAATATCGGGGTTGGCTGCCAGTGCGATAGCGATAACAATTCTCTGACGCATACCGCCGGAGAACTCGAAGGGGTACTGGTAGAACCGCTTGTGAGGCTCTGCGATACCGACTTCGGTCATCAGCTTGATTGCTCTCTGCTTGGCAACCCGGGCAGTGACCTTTGCCACAACACCGGAAGCATTGGTCTTCAGGTAATCAATGGCTTCAATCGTCTCTGCGTCATAATCGCGCTCAGCGCGGTGCGCCAGAACTTCTTCGTAGTGGTTAACCAGGCGCTCAATCAGATGCACAACATTCTGCTTGACCAATTCCAAATCGATAACAGCAGCGGCGGCAACCTGATAGTCAGGAGTCTTGCCCTTGGCCACCAGCTTGTCATACTTTGCCTTTTCCTTGTTATACAGCTTCACAGCCTTAGCATTCTTGCCGATAGCAGAGAAGTAGGTGTTCAGCTCGCTGCGCACACTGCTTTCGAAGGTGTAGGTCAGGCTGTCTCTGCTGCGGGCCAGGGGATCGATGGTTGCCTCAACCGCGGCAGTCATTTCCTTCAAAGTGGCATAAGCCGTCTTCTTGTCCAGCTTTTCCTGTGTAAAGACCGCCGTCTTCTCGTTCAGGACAGTGATTGCCTGTTCCATCTTGGCATAGGATTCGCTGGCTGTGTATTCAACAGCCTTTCTGGCGTTGGCAATGAACTCCAGCATGAATTCCTTGTCCAGGTAGTCCAGTAGATATGCATCCAGTGCATCCACATCCATCTCGGGCAGAGCCTTGCCGCTGAAGGTCAGGTAGTAGCCCATACGGAAGAAGTTGGGGGCTTTCTTTGCAACAGCTTCAGTCAGGATATCACGAATCTCGTACAGAGAAGCAACGGTAGCCTCCTGTTCCTGAGACTTCTTGCCAGCTGCGTACTGCTTAGGCAGAGCCTTGGCAAGCTCCTTGATCCGATCCGCCTTATCCTTAACAACATAGTCGTTGACGGATTCAGCCGCCTGTCTTGCAATGTCCTTGATGCGGAAGCTCAGGTCCTTGGTGGACTTCTTCTCCAGCTCAAAAGCCACATCGCCGATCTCAGCAAGCGTCTGGTCGGCAGCTTCCTTTGCCTTGTTATAGGCAGCCTCCAGTTCTGTATGCTTAAACTCAAACTTATCAAAGTTCTTGCACTTTGCGGAAATCTCAGCAGCCTTTGCACTGTCGCCTGCGGCAACAGCAGCGATCATGGCAGTATTCAGGTTCTTCAGATAGGTGTTGAAGTTATTGCGGCTTTCTCTCTGACGAGCCTTGCCCTTCAAAATCATGGCCTCAGTCAGCTGATTACCGATCTTAACGATGGGATTCAAGCTGGACATGGGATCCTGGAAGATCATGGCGATCTTATCACCACGGATCTTGTGAAACTCTTCCTCAGAGATCTTCAGCAGATCCTGGCCGTCATAAATAATCTCACCGGACTCGGTAATTGCGTTACCCGCCTGAATGCCCAGGATTGCCTTAGAGGTTACGGACTTACCGGAACCGGATTCGCCGACAATTGCGAGGGTCTCACCCTTTTCCAGGTCAAAGTTGATATCACGAACTGCCTGGACCTTACCGTTGCTGGTACGGAAGGAAATGCGGAGATTTTTAACTTGTAATTTCTTTTCCATTAGTCCTCCGCTCCTCTCGTAGAAGGATTGAACGCGTCACGCAGACCGTTACCGAACAGGTTGAAGCAGATCATCAGCAGACCCAGGAACAAGCTGGGCCACAGCAGGGTGTGGGGTGCGGTGGTAACTGCGGCATTACCGTCGCTGAGCAAAGTACCGATAGTGGCGCCCACATAGGACTTCAGGTCAACGATACCCAGATAAGAGAAGCTGGTCTCAGACCGGATAACACCGGGGATAACCAGCGCGCAGCTGGTGATGATGGTGCCGATTGCATTGGGGAAAATGTGCTTAAACATCAGGCGCTTGTCGGACGCACCTAGAGTACGGGCAGCCATGACAAACTCCTGGCTCTTAAAGCGGTAGAACTGCTTACGGGTCAGAGCCGCCATGCCGATCCAGCCTGTTAGCACGAAGGCGAATACAAACGAGCCTAAGACGCCCACCTTCTGCGCCAGGTGCAGCTGGAATAATGTCGTAACAACGACCATGGGAACGCCGGACAGAATATCGGAGATACGGTCCATAAACATATCGATATAGCCGCCGTAGTAGCCCTGAATCGCACCGTAAACGGCACCGATAGACAGGTTGATGATAGAAACCGCAACAGCAAACAACAGAGAGAAGCGGGCACCGATACCGATGGCAGAGAACAGGTCCTGACCCATAGAGGTCGTGCCAAAGATATAGGTCGGTTCATTACCGTTCAGATAGGTGTAGTAATTGTAGTAGCAGATACGGACCTTGACAGCGCCGGAAACGCTGAAAGAGTAGATATAACTGCCGTCATCGCCTTCAATCCGCAGGGAATTATAGGGAGCACCCTCAATATCCTTACGTGTGGAGTAGACGGGAACAAAATTGCCATCCTTATCCAGCTCTGCATTGCCCTTAGAGTCACACTTGTACCAAAGATTTGCATTGTCGGTAATGTCGTTAATAGCAGCAGGCTCGACCCAGGGATAGATAACCTGAATACCGGTCTCGTTCTGCCACTTCTGCAGATCCTCAAACTGCTGATAATTCAGCGTCCAGTAAACGACACCCTTTTCGAAGTAACGGTTGACTTCCAGATCATAGGTATAGCGCTTGACCATCTTGCCGCGATACTTGACTTCGGTCTCGTAGGTGTTCACAACACCCAAAACAGGATTCAGGCCTGTCTCTTCTGCAATGCCCTTCCAGAAATTCACAGCCGCCTCGTTCTGGCTGCCATGAATGGTGGAACCGTCCATAATGCCCAAACCCATTTCCGCGATTTCGGGGACGTAGGCAGGGAAGTTGATAAACAGCTTGTCCTTGTCATCCAGGTCGTAGGGAGAGACCAGAGGAGAGATCAGGGAAAACAGGACCAAAAACAGCAGGATCCAGGCAGCGACAACGGAAGACTTGTTCTTACTGAAGCGCAGCATAGCATCCTGGAAGAAGCTGCGGGCCTTCGTGTCCAGCTTTTTATCATGCAGGCGCTCGTCCATCTGCACAAACTGGAACTTCTCCTGGGGAATGTGTTCAAAATTATTTCTATTACTCATTTCTTAGACCCCATTCTGATACGCGGATCGATAAAGCCGTAGCTGATATCGACCACAAGGCCTGCGGCCAAACCAATACATTGAAATTGCAAGATGGACTGCGCCGCTGGTAACGGCAACTGCCGTTGTCTGCGCTCTGAAGAATGTATGGAATGCAGTGAAGGACAGAATCAAGCTTCTTTGGAAAAGTGATAGTGTAGCGGTGTATTCCGATCAGGATGAGCGAATCAGTTTTGGAAAAGATGCAAGTGTCATTTATCCCGGAGAAACTTTCAAAAAGTATGCCCAGGAACACATTATCATGTTTTCGACGGATCAGAAGAGCCTGCATTTTTATGAAAAACATAGGGATGCCCT
>JAZNLC010000067.1:0-14213 GCA_045578895.1 Faecousia sp.
GCCTCATATTGGGCCACCTTCGGCACATGTCCGATCAGCTCAAAGCAGCTGCCATCCTCGGTGCGGTAGATAATGGGCTGACACCAGTAGGTGGTGATGCAGCCATACCACCAGCCCTCGTGGAAGTACATCTTTCCGGTATTGATAACCTTTTCCGCCGGGTCATCGAATTTCCATCCGGCGCAGCCACGGTTAGTCAGGTATTGGGCCACCGCTTCGTGGTTCATAGGCAGGGTCTCTCCGTCCAGGAGGCAGCTAACCGGGGAAATCTTGGAAAATGCTTTCGTCCTGGGATCAAAATCCAACCAATATAACTGGCTTCCGCCGCTGAGGAAGAAGATCCGTACCTTACCGTTCAGAAAAATACAGTTGCCGTCGATGATGTCGGTGTAGGTAACCCCGTCCCGCTCCATACCGCTTTCCGCAATGATGACGGTCTCTGTCCGGTGGGGCTGGCATACCGGGATAATCGCCAGGGCAAATACCTCCCGGGATTCGCCGTAGCTGGTGCGGGAGGTATGATAAACCGAATAGATCATACCCCGCTTAGGGTCAAAGCAACTTAAGGATGCCGAACCACAGGTAAATTCTATAGTATCGCTGACGGCTGTCTTAAAATCCAGAATCTTATGCTCCCATTCCCGGTTCGTCATAAATATCATCCTTTCCTTTACTTGCCGTCCATATTAACCGCAAAAACAGCAAAGCCGGATCACGCTTTCTGTTATCATGCCACGAAGAAGGGACGCTGTCAAGTAGGTTCCTTTTTTGTCATATTTTTCTGTCTGCGCCGCGTCTGCAATCCGGTACAAATATTTTTTGAAATTAATATTTCTTAAATATTTCGGAATCATTTCAGAAAACAACCCGCATTAGAATATGGCCATAAATCAAAAACAAAGGAGCGAAACATTATGACTAAATTCGTTAAAGCAAATGAGAAGATCGCGGAAAAGGTAACCGAAGGCTACAAGAAGATCGAAGACGGTGTGGTCACCGGATATAAGAAGATCGAGACCGGCGCCGTGGAAGGTTTCGGCAAGGTGGTAGACAAGTGCGTGGAAGTGCTGTTTGCCAAAGAAGGGGAAAGTGTAGAAGATGCCAAGAAGCGGCTGTCCGGCAAGGAGGAGGAGTAATATGAAAGATCAGGAATTCATTGTACAAAAGATCCGCACCCAGTACACCGAAAAGGATCATACCGAGCTGGATGCTCTGAAAGCGTTGGATACAAAGGTGAAAAAGCCCGCCAATGTATTTGCCTATACCTACGGTTCCGTTGGCGCAATCGTGATGGGTGCGGGCATGAGCCTGGTCATGACCGAAATTGGTGCCATGATCGGCATGACCGCCACCATGCTCCCCGGTATTGCCATCGGTGTTACCGGTATGGGTATGGCTTTGGCCAACTATCCCATCTACAAGAAAATTCTCAGCAGCCGCAAGAGAAAGTTTGCGCCGCAGATCCTGGAGCTGAGTGAGAAGCTGTTGCAGAAATGATCCAAAAAACGGAGCTTCCGCTCCGTTTTTTTCTTATAAATGAAAAACGCAAACAAAACTTTAACATTTGCCTGCTATCTTACATAATAGAATTGCTGTTTACGGAGGTACACGCTATGTTTCAGATTTTGGTTGTAGAAGACGACAGAGATCTTAACCGCGCGGTTTGCGCGTTTCTGAATGCCAGCGGCTATCAGGCAACCGGCTGTCTAAG
Organism: Faecousia sp.; assembly: GCA_045578895.1. Lineage (GTDB taxonomy): Bacteria > Bacillota > Clostridia > Oscillospirales > Oscillospiraceae > Faecousia. The sequence continues at coordinate 1,712 of JAZNLC010000067.1, forward strand.
CGCCAATGAGGCTTATGATGCCATGTATGCCCGCGTATTTGATCTGATCGTTTCTGACATTATGATGCCGGAGATCGATGGTTTCGAGTTTGCCAAAACCGTGCGCGCTTTGAATGAGAACATCCCCATTCTCTTTATGACCGCCCGGGACGATTTTGCTGCCAAGCAGCGGGGTTACCGCATCGGCGTGGACGACTATATGATCAAACCCATCGATCTGGATGAGCTGTTCCTGCGGATTGGTGCCTTGCTGCGACGGGCAAAGATCGCGTCCTCCCGGAAGCTGGATGTGGGGAACTTTTCCATGGACATGGACGAGCATATCGCCACACTGGGCGATGAAGAGATCAGCCTGACCAACCGGGAATTCAATATTCTCTACAAGCTGCTTTCCTACCCCAAGAAAACCTTCACCCGGCAGCAGCTGATGGATGAATTCTGGGACGCGGATACGGAAACCGCCCCTCGCGCGGTGGATGTATATATGACAAAGCTCCGCAGCAAGCTTGCCGATTGCGAAGACTTTGAGATCAAAACCGTTCACGGTTTGGGCTACAAGGCGGTGATCAAATGAAAAAGCTGTCCGTAAAACAGTTCCTCAGAACGGTCAATAACTATATCGTATTCTTTTTGGTTGTGGCCTTCGCTGTTACCTGCTGCATGCTGCTGTTTGTCAATATCCTTGCCGATACCATGAATCTTACCTTCACAGAGGCAAATATTGCTGCCGCGGCAAAGGTCACCTTTGGTAATGTGCTGCTGATTACCTTTATTTTTGGAACCATTGACTATATCCGCCGGAAAGTCATGGTGGAACGGCCGGTAAAGATCATCATAACTGCCACGGAAAAAATTATGGAAGGCGACTTTTCCGTGCGTATTGCGCCGATGCACGGCAGCGGCATGGAAGGTTTCAATCAAATCGGCACAGCCATCAACAAGATGGCGCAGGAACTGTCGGGCACGGAAACGCTCCGCACGGATTTTATTGCCAACGTATCCCACGAGTTGAAGACACCTTTGGCGGTGATGGGCAATTATGCCACCATGCTTCAGCACCCCGGGATCACAGAAGTAGAAAAGAACGAGTATGCCAAAGCAATTTCCGATGCTGCCAGGAAGCTTGCGCAGCTCATTACCAATATCCTGAGGCTGAACAAACTGGAAAACCAGCAGATATTCCCTCAGCCCCGGGAATTTGATCTCGGCGAACAGCTTTGCGCGTCCCTTTTGGGATTTGAAGACGCCTGGGAAGCAAAAAAATTGGAGATTGAAACAGACATAGAAGAGAATGTACGCATCCAATCCGATCCGGAACTGCTGAGTCTTGTATGGAACAACCTGATCTCCAACGCGGTAAAATTCACCCCGGAGGGCGGCAAGCTCTCCGTCAGCTTAAAAACAGACGGAAATACCGTGGTGGTATCCGTCAGTGATACCGGCTGCGGCATGACCCCAGAGATCGGGCAGCATATTTTTGAAAAATTCTACCAGGGAGATACCTCCCACGCGACCCAGGGCAACGGTTTGGGATTAGCCCTCGTGAAGCGGGTAGTGGATATTTTGGGCGGCGAGATCCATGTGCAGAGCAGCCTTGGCCGGGGCAGCTCTTTTACCGTCAGATTTGAGAGGTAAGCCTATGAATTGGAAAAACCTTGGGAAAAAGCTGCTCTTTCCACCGGCCTGGCTGACCGTACTCCTTGTCAGCGTCAGCGCCGTAACATTGACCCTCGTTTTTGTCAAGGGAATGGAGCAAAGCATCTTTGCTTACGCGGTTTATGTTCTTTCCTTTTATACCCTCTGTGTGGTAAGTATCTTCTGCGTTTTGGTGCTTCCGAAACAGTACGGCAGCATCAAGCGAAAAATCCATAACAGCCCCATGGGCCACCGTTATATGTCCGACCGGGTCTTTCGTACGAACATATCCTTGTCCGTATCTTTTGTGATCAGCATGCTCTATGTAGGCATCAATCTGTGGTCCTGGTACACGCTGAGAAGCTACTGGTTTTTGGTGCTGGCTGTGTACTATGTGATCATGGCGGTGATGCGGTTTCTGCTGGTGCGGTATGTTCGCGTCCAAAAAATCGGCACCAGCATTCTCGGTGAGTGGAAACGGTCCCGGGTCTGCGCCTGCTTTCTGCTGCTCATAAACTTGAGTCTCAGCGGCGCGGTGCTGATGATCCTCTACCAAAGCAAGGGCTATGATTACCCCGGCGTGATGATCTATGTTATGGCGCTGTATACCTTCTATGCCACCATCCATGCCGCCGTGGATATCGTACGGTATCGAAAATTGGGCAGTCCCGTGATGTCCACTGCCAAGATCGTCAGCCTTTGCGCCGCGTTGGTTTCTATGCTAAACCTGGAAACCGCCATGTTCGCCCAATTCGGCGCAGACATGCCACCGGAAAGCCGGCGCATTTTTATCATACTCACCGGTGCAGGGGTCAGCATCACGGTCGTGACCCTTTCCGCAATACTGATCACAAACGCAAACAAAGAGATTAGGAGAATAACAGATGGAGAATAACGAAGAATTCCGCTTTACTTACTCTGCTCAGCAGCAGAAAGAGGTAGAAGCGATTCGTAATCAATACCTGCCCAAGGAAGCGGATAAACTGGAGCAGCTGCGCAGGCTGCACGCGATACCCACGCAGAAAGCCCAGGCCGCATCGCTTGCCGCCGGCATCACCGGCGCATTGATCATGGGCAGCGGCATGAGCCTTGCTATGACAGATATCGGTGCCGCACTTGGTAATCTTGCTTTGGTTCTTGGCATCATAGTCGGTATCTCCGGTATGGTTTTGGCAGCACTGGCCTATCCCCTCTATAACCGGGTTCTGAAAAGCCACAGGGCAAAGATCGCACCGGAGATTCTGCGGCTGTCCGACGAGCTTCTGAAATAATGAAATTCCTGACATCTGACACCTGCGGTCAGGGATTTTACGATTTCAGTAATAAGTAATTTCTGATCGCCTCTTCATTTTCTTCCGTTTTGATGGTATAATTGGAAAAAACATGAAGGAGAACCATTATGAATCAAAAAACAAAAGACCGTGCCTTGTTTCTTCTGGGTGTTGTGATCTGCTTTGCTGTCGCCGGACTTTCCGTACTGTTAGAAAATCTGATCCCCGGCGGTTTGCTGGGCGCATCCATTATTGCCCTGTTCTCAGGCACCATCATCAACAGCTTTTTCCACCCGGCGTGGATGAAGCCGGCGCTGAAGTTCGCGTCCAAAAAGATTTTAAAAGCAGCCATCATTCTTTTAGGCGCATCCCTTTCCATCAATACCATCATGACCGTTGGCAAGATGACCTTCTTTGTGATGCTCTTTACCTTTGCCATGTGCTTCGGCGGCGGTTACTTCGTCCGCAAGCTCTTTGGTCTGAACTGGAAACTGAGCAACCTGATCTCTGCCGGCACCGGCATCTGCGGCGGCTCCGCCATCGCCGCGATCGCGCCGGTTATCGATGCCGATGATAAAGACATTGCTTTTGCCATGTCCTCCACCTTCCTTTTTGATATGGTCATGATTGCCCTTTACCCCCTCATGGGTAAGGCTTTGGGTATGTCCGATATCGCCTACGGTATCTGGGCAGGCACTTCCGTAAACGACACTGCCAGCGTAGTCGCCTCCGGTTATGCGTTTTCCGAAGCTGCCGGTGATTTCGCAACAATGGTCAAGCTTACCCGCACCATCGCCATCATCCCCACCGTACTGGTCTTTGCCTATATCGGTACCCGCATCAAGCAGAAAGAGCTGAAAGCAGCAAGCGGCGGGCAGAAAGTAAACTTAATGAAGATCATTCCCTGGTTCATTGGCGGTTTCCTGCTGTTGGCTGTTCTGAACAGTGTTGGCTTCATTCCCACTGCGGTATCCGGTGTTATTAAAAGTACCAGTAAGTTCCTAATGGTTACCGCTTTGGCGGCCATCGGTTTGGGCACAAGCATCACCGACTTTAAAAAAGCCGGCCTAAGACCCATGTTTTACGGTATCACCATTGACACCTTAGTCACATTGACAGCCCTCGCGGTCATCTGGTGTATGGGATTGATGTAACCTTTGAAACGCAAAAGCGCCTGACCCTGGCAGAGTGCCCGGTCAGGCGCTTTTGTGTTCATTCTTCTGTTCCTTGTTGTTTTCTCTTCAGCATAGCGTTAATCTGATCGGTTTTTCGTTTTAAGACGGAATAAATAATCGCCCAAATGGCTAAATAACCCACAACGAAGATACCGGTAAATACCAAAACCGGTGCCGCGCCCCACTCCAACCAGTTGTTTATCAGATATGTTGCCAGATAACTGACATACAGCACGCTGCCATGGATCAAAATCGCCGCCATCAGTGGCAGACGTTCGATCTGATAGATGGTATTCATACCCCCTGCGACAAAGGCCAGGGCAGTAAGAGAAAAGATCCCCCGGCAGACCTGATTCACCGTAAGACTTTCTACCAGACCCTGCCGCTGCAAGATCAGGTAGAGGGTCGCTAAAACCACCGGTCCGAAACCACAGGCAGCAGCACCCCTGCGTGCGAAATCCATAATATGCCGTTTCATCCCGCATACCTCCTTCTGATCTCCGCAAAGCAGCGCCGGGAAACATACTCCCGATAACCGCATTGAAATACCGCATCCACGCCGCCGCTGAACACGGCGTCAAACCGGGCAATCCGGTGTTCGTTGGCAAGGGAAGATTTGTTGATACGGATAAAATAGGTAGGCAAAATACCTTCCAAATCCCGAAGCCTCTCCTTCAGCCAATAGCGATTGCCCCCGGTGTCAATGGCAGTCACTTTTCTGTCCATGACCGTAATGCACTCGATCTCGGAAAACGCCAGTTTCCGCATTTCATCCTCCCGGTAGCCCAAAATGCTCTCAACACCTGAGAAGCTGCAAACTAGATTTTCTATCTGCTGCGTTAAAGAGGAAGGCGCATGCACAATGGCAAGGATCTCCTCTTCCGCGTTTTTGTCGATAATGAGTTTGTAGCGCATCCACTCACATCCTTACTGTTTTTTCATCTGCCCCAGGAAACACAGCACCGCAGCCACAGTGATCCCCACGCTGTAGAGCAGGATCGGTAACGCGTGGGATGCCGCAAGAGAAAGGTCTCCGGTAAGCAAAGCTTTTTCCATTTCAACAGCGTGCACAAAGGGCAGCGCGTTGGCCAGTTTCTCAAAGAAGCCTCCCACCAGCTTCAGGTCAAACCACACACCGGAAAGCCACGCGGACAGATTGGTAAGCAGCGCGCCGCAGATGCCACCCACCTGTTTCACCCCCAGCACGCTGCCGCACAAAAGTCCCAAAGCGATATTGAACACAGCCATAGGGAGAATTCCGATGATAGCATATACCATGCCGGCGCGCACAGTCAAGCCCAGGGGGATCGCAAACAGATAGCAAAGTACCGTCTGCCCCATGGCGATGGGAAGGAGCGGGAGCATATAGCCCATGATAAAATCCACTCCCGTAAGAGGTGTGGTATATAGTCTCTGCAAAAAGGCGCTTTCCCGGTCCCTGGCTACCAATGTGGCGGAGAACAATGTCATAAAAGACAGGCCAAATATGGTTATACCGGGTGTCAGCGTGTCGATCTCGAACAGGTGCACGGGCACATTCGCTTGGATGGCACTCAGCAGCAGCAACAGCGTCAAAGGGAAACCCAAGCCGAAACCAAGATTCAGCGGATCCCGCAATATCTCCTTACCGCACCTTTTGGCAAATGTGCGCATTCTCATACCCTGCCCTCCCTCACAATGGAGACGAATGCCGTCTCAAAATCATCGGTTCCCGCCATACGGTTCAATTCTTCTGCTGTTCCCACAGCAAGGAGACAGCCGCTTTTCATAATGCCGATGCGGTCGGAAAGTGCTTGGGCTTCTTCCATGTAATGGGTGGTCAGGATGATGGTGACTTTACCTTTCAATGCGCGGATCACTTCCCAAAGCTCGTGTCTTGCGATCACATCCAGGCCCAGTGTAGGCTCGTCCAGGAACAGAATCTCCGGCTCACTGATCAATGCCATAGCAATACTGACACGGCGCTGAAAACCGCCGGACAGTTTCCCGGCCTTTCTTTCCAACACAGTCCCCAGGGCAAACTGATGAGCAAGCGTGTTGACCTTCTCCCGGGTCTTTTCTTTGGAAAATCCGTGGATGCCGCAGATCAGCTCCAAATTTTCTTTTACGGAAAGGTTCGGCGCGACAGCAGTCTCCTGAGGAGAAACCCCGATCCGCCGCTTTACCTGCTCCGGTTCCCTGGCAATGCTGTAGCCGCCCACCAGCGCGTCCCCGTCTGTGGGTCTTGTCAGGCAGGAAAGCATTTTGATCGTTGTCGTCTTTCCCGCCCCGTTGACCCCCAGCAGACAAAACAGTTCACCTTGCCGGATCTCCAGATCCAATCCGTCTACAGCGAGGTTATCTTGATATCGTTTAACCAGCGCGTTTATTTTGATCGCCTGCATTTTTCTGTCCTCCGTTTTGCTCGGTTGATGATATCATAGCAAAGGAAAGTCAAGAAATGTGGATTTTTTGCCTAATCGGTCACTTCTTGCGCCTCATCGGTTTTGACGGTGATCGGGAATGCTGTCGGTTCGTTTCTTGTTTTGGCCTGTCTTCATTTACTTTTTCATGAAAATATGTTATCATGACGGAGGCATTTGTACGGCGGTTGCCAAATGCCTTGTTTTATGTGGGGAGGAAACCAAATGAACTATGATGTGATTATTATCGGCGCAGGCCCCGGCGGCATTTTTGCTGCCTACGAGCTGATGCAAAAGAAGCCTGAACTGAAAGTAGCTGTCTTCGAGGCTGGCCATGCCCTGAATAAGCGCCACTGCCCCATTGACGGTGACAAGATCAAAACCTGTATAGGCTGCAAAAGCTGCTCGATCATGAGCGGTTTCGGCGGTGCAGGCGCGTTCTCTGACGGCAAGTACAATATCACCAATGATTTTGGCGGCACCTTGTATGAATACATCGGCAAGAAGCAAGCCTTGGATCTGATGCACTATGTGGACGAGATCAATATGCATTACGGCGGTGAAGGCTGCAAGCTGTACTCCACCGCGGGTACCCGTTTCAAGACGCTCTGTATCCAAAATGACCTGCATCTGCTGGATGCATCTGTACGCCATCTGGGTACTGATATTAACTACATCGTATTAGAAAACATTTACGCGTATTTGCAGGGCAAAGTGGAATTCTTCTTCGATACCCCCGTTGAAACCGTGAGGGTCGTTGCCGGAGGCTATACAGTCGAGTGTAAGAACGCTGCATACACCTGTGAAACGTGCATCGTTTCTGTAGGCAGAAGCGGCAGCAAGTGGATGGAGAAGATCTGCAAGGAGCTGAACATCCCCACCCAGTCTAACCGTGTGGATATCGGTGTACGCGTTGAGCTGCCCGCTGCGGTCTTCGCCCATTTGACCGATGAGCTGTATGAAAGCAAGATCGTTTACCGCACAGAAACCTACGGCGATAAGGTTCGTACCTTCTGTATGAACCCCAAAGGCGCGGTGGTCAATGAGAACACCAACGGCATCATTACCGTAAACGGGCACAGCTATGAGGATCCCGCGAAGCAGACCGAGAATACCAACTTTGCGCTGCTGGTATCCAAGCATTTCTCTGAGCCGTTCAAAGACTCCAACGGGTACGGCGAATCCATTGCAAGACTGAGCAATATGCTGGGCGGCGGTGTCATCGTTCAGCGGTTCGGCGACCTGATCCGCGGACGCCGTTCTACCCCCAAGCGTATGGAAGATGCTTTTATCACGCCCACCCTGCAGGCAACTCCCGGCGACCTGAGTTTGGTTCTGCCCAAGCGGATTCTGGACGGTATCATTGAAATGATCTATGCACTGGATAAGGTCGCACCCGGTACTGCAAACGATGATACCCTGCTGTATGGTGTGGAAGTGAAATTCTACAACATGGAAGTCAAGGTGAATGCGCAGCTAGAGTCCTGCTATCCCGGGCTGTATATTATCGGTGACGGCAGCGGCATCACCCATTCTTTGTCCCACGCATCCGCAAGCGGTGTTCATGTGGCAAGAAATATCGTGAAATAAGGCTTGCCTTGCAATAACAAATCAACACCTGACCCTGGCAGATTGCCTCCGGTCAGGTGTTTTTTGTCAGTTCTTTTTACGGAAAGCTTTGACTACGATTTCAACGAAATCCCAAACTGGCTGATCCAACCATTTGTCATAAAGGATACACATATACAATGCCTGATGCCAATTGTGCAGGGGGATAAAGCGAATGCCGGGTCGGCTTTCGACGCACTCGTTTGGCACAAAGGCAATCCCTATGCCGTCGTCAACGAGATCCAACACTGCGTGGGCTGTGTCTACGGTGCAAACTACCGCTTCATCCGCAAGCCGGATATTGCGCCCCACTTTTTCAAACAGCGTAACGCCTCCTAAGGAGTTTTCTAAGTTATGGATAGCACTGCTGAGCGTAGGCTGAGAAACGCCCAATTGTGCCGCGGCAGTTGTATCATATTCGGTTTGCGCCAAAACAGAGAAATAAAGCAGATAATTATAGTTCATAATTCGCCACCGCAATCTAAACGCTTAAGTTATAAAGAAAGCATCATAACTTTATTGGTTTTTACATTCTGTCCGCATAAAAAATAAAAAGCAGCCGCCAACCATCCGGTCGACGGCTGTTTTTGTCTGTTCGACAGATTGGGATTTATCGTTTATTGTTACTTATAACTCTAAAGAATCCTATTGCAAAAAAGACGGCACTCACAAACAAAAATGATAATAACACTATGAGTTGAACATTTCCGTTTAAGCATTGTTCCCAGTTGTGGAAATCTACCTGGTAGGAACTGCTTGAAGATGGGCCAAACAACACTGTTGCCACATGATTTGCACAATAAAGCATGATTCCACTGACGGCGATACAGATTCCTGTTTTAAGAAATGCGTCAAAACGGAAGGCACATATCACCGCGCAAGCAATTACAGGTACAAAGCCGTATACAGCCATTAGAATTGCATTGCCGAGCATAAACGACTGCCAGATACGGATGTGGATCATCATCAAAACTGTCAATACAAGTGTGACTGTAAAGGAAATGATGAACTTATAGCGAGAATAATTTGTTTTTGTTAACAAGATAGGCACAAACAATAGCACATACCCCATCAGGATTCCTATGCAGGCTGTTAAGAACCACGATAAATCATTCGTATATACTGCACAAGTGAACAAAAGCAAACAAATAGACAGGTATGTTGAAGCAGTAAATGCAAGAAGCTTCTTCGACTCAAAAAAACAAGTCACTGTTGGTACAAATGTATAGGCACAAATCAATGCTGTCAATACTACAAAAAACCAAGACAGCGTGTGGCTTACGGCAAGGTTGCAAATGAAACAGGTTACAAGTGCAACGCCATAGGATATGGTCGGAATGCAAAACCATGTGCTACGGATTGCACGGAACTTCTTTGCTTCATGCTTCATTTTCCTTGTTTCTGTGTCGGTTGAGGCAGTAATCAATTCATGTTCACTTATGTCAAGAACACGGCAAATATCGGAAATCAAAGTAATGTCGGGATAGGATACCCCACGCTCCCATTTACTCACAGCACCTTCAGTAACAAACAACATTTCTGCCAAGTCTTTTTGTGAATAGTTTTTTTCAGTTCGTTTCATTCGTATAAACGAGCCGAATGTTTTTTTATCCGTCATATCGGTTCACCTCCGCCCATCATTCTACGGTAATCATGGTAGACCGTCAATGGACTGTTAAGCCACCCCCATTTTTGATATGGTGGCGCTAAATTCATGTTTGTCGAATTGATTATACTCCCACACCACGCAGTAATCAAGTTTTACTCATAAACTACCGCTACACGCCCTTATCTGCAAATGCAAATGGAATCGATGCCGTGGGTTTTTATTCCCTTTCCGTCGGTGTTTGCTCCGCTGTTAAAAGTCGTTTGTTCGGCTTCTATGTTAATGGCGCAACACTTGCCGACAGCATGTGGTGGCGGTTAGCAACCGCCTGCGGGCAATCACAGATTGCCCTTACGAGTTGCAATCCGTTTCCTGCTGTGCTACAATATTCCCACGAAAGCGAGGAAAACTTATGATAAAAGTGTTATTCGTCTGCCACGGCAATATTTGCAGAAGCCCTATGGCGGAGTTTGTATTAAAGGATATGGCAAAGAAAGCAGGCGTTGCGGACAAGTTTTTGATCCGCTCTGTGGCTACCAGCACTGAAGAGTTGGGCAATTCCGTGTACCCTCCCGCCCGGCGGGAGCTTGCCCGCCACGGCATCGCCTGTGACGGGCACCGTGCCCGTCAGATCACCCAGGCCGATTTGGACGGTAATGACTATGTCTTTTATATGGATTCTAACAACGCCCGGAATCTGCGGCGAATGTTCCCCGGGCAAAATAAGTGGCAGCCGTTCCTTGACCGGGATGTTGCCGATCCTTGGTGTTCCGGTGATTTCACCCAAACCTGGCTGGACGTAGTGGAAGGCTGTGAAAAGATCCTGAAGGAGTTGGCATGATGGACAAGCAACGGCTGGAAGAGGCGCTCTCCGAGCTGCCCCTGTATGTTTATTTTTACATAGATCCCAAAAGCTTGGAATTCTCCGACCGCATCCGTTGGATCTGCGAAAACGAATGCCCCCGGTACGGCCAAAGCTGGGCCTGCCCTCCCGGAGTAGGCAGCGTGGAGCAGTGCAAAGACCGCTGTCTCAGCTACAATAGCTGCCTGGTTGTCGGCACAATTACGGAAAGCGACGACATTTCCGATATCTGCGCCACCCTGGCCACCCGGTTCGAGCACGAAAATGTCACCAACGAAGTGCGGCAGCTGATGCGCGACCAGGGTGTGGATCCTTACATTCTCTCCACCGATTCCTGCGCTATTTGCAAGCAGTGTACTTACCCCGAGGGAAAACCCTGCCGCCATACCGATGTGATGCACCCATGCATTGAAAGCCACGGCATCAATATTATCCCCACGCTGGAGGAAAATGGGCTGGATTTCCAGTACGGCAGTAATATGATCACCTGGTATTCTCTCTTGTTCTTTAATGACATTTGATGCGCAAGGAGGATGCGCTATGGCACACAAGCTGATCGTGGTATCCATGGATGCCTTGTTTGCGGAAGACCTGAACTACTTAAGTCAAAAACCAGCCTTTCGCTATCTGTTGAGCCGCTGCGCAAGGGTTGAAAAAGTCAAAAGCATCTATCCCACCCTGACCTATCCCTGCCATGCCACCATGGCTACCGGCTGCTTCCCTAAAAAGCATGGTGTTGTCAACAACACGCGCTTTGCGCCCGGACAGACTTCTCCGGATTGGCTTTGGTATCATGACGCTTACAATATCCGGGATCTCTTTGATGCCTGCAAGGAAAAGGGGTTGACCACCGCTTCCATCGGCTGGCCCTCTACCGGCAAGCATCCAAGCATCGACTATTTAATAGACGAGATCGCCGCCACAATAGCAGCTACCAATGAGGATTTCCGCCGGGACTACCTGCTGACCGGCACAACTGCGGAATTATGGGATATTGTCTGCGCGCCCCACGTTCATTTCCGCACCGAGGAGAAAGAAGTATCCATGTTTAATGCCGCTGCCTGCTGCGAAATCATCCGCCGGTATGCTCCGGATCTTGTGATGCTCCATGTAGGCGAGCCTGATCACAGCCGGCATTTGTTCGGCATTGCCTCCGAGAAGCTGCAGCCCGCGTTGGATATGTGTGAGCGGTTTCTATCCGATATTTTGCAAGCCATTGCAGACAGTGGCTGCGCGGACAACTATAATCTGGTAATCACCGCAGACCACTGCCAAATGGATGTGGATCAGACATCCTGCCCCAATGCCTTATTTGCTCGCGAAAACCTGATAACACTGGACAGAGAAGGTAATGTGAACGATTGGCGCGCCTGGAGCCACAATACCGGCATGTCCGCAACGGTCTATGTGAAGGACCCTGCCGATGAGCCGGCAGTCTATGCACTGCTGAAAGAAAACCTACACCGGCTTGGCTGTTCCCGGATCTACACCCGGGCAGAAGCTGCCAAAGAAGGTTTTGCCGGTGCTTTTGCCTTCGTGCTGGAAACTGACGGACGCACCCAGATTGATGACAAATGGGATTCCCCACCTCTTGCTCCTGTCGGTCACAAAAGAGGAAGCCACGGCTTCCACCCGGACAAAGGCTCCCGGCATCCCTTGATAGCAATTGGCCCCGCCTTCCGGGAAGGTACGACCCTGCCTGAGGCTCATCTGACTGACGGTGCCCCTACCTGGGCAGCGATTCTTGGTGTTTCCCTCCCGGATGCCGACGGCCGTGTTCTTTCTGCGCTGCTTTCTGAATAAAGGTTCTATGTCAATAGTTGGGGTAGAGCCAAAAAAGAATAATTATTAGGTCGTGTCGGAGCTTTGGCTCCGGCACGATTTTATGTATTACAGAAGAGGATCCGCTTTCTGAAATTATTGAAGTTGCGCATACCGAAACA
>JAZNLC010000068.1:0-2166 GCA_045578895.1 Faecousia sp.
CCCGGGCCGTCCAGATTATAGATTCCCAAAATCCGCCGCTGCACCATACTTTCCTGCTTTGCTCCCGCGTATACCGCCAGGTTGCCGCCCTTGGAATGTCCCCCCAGCCGCAGCAATACCGGCCAGGCTGCCGCGAATTCCTTTACATATGCGGCAGCCTCCCGCTGGGCCGGTACACTGTCGCAAAAGCTCATATTGAAATCTTCCTGCCAGCCGATCAGGGTATCATCCGTTCCCCGGAAAGCGAGAAATACCGTTCCGTCGGTGAGTACACAGGCCATCGCCGCGAACTGGCTTTGCTCCTGCTCCAGCAGCCGGCTGCGGTAACAGCAAAGCCGCACATCCCGGAATCGCTCCGCATTGGCAGCCGCCTGCAGCAGTGCCAGGTCATTGCGGCTGCGCACCCGGGTGTCTTTATCCGCCAAAGCGGAAAAAGCATCCGCCGCAGTGCGCAGAGGTACCGGATACCGGGCATCCGCAGGGACGATCCCCTCAAAGCGCAGGTATACCAAAGTCGAAAAGATCAGCCCATCCACCGGGCCAAAGGGCACATCCGCAAAGCTGAGATCCCCCCGCCAGCGGATGTATTCCAGCATATCTCCCACAGTAGGCACCTCCTTTTCTGTATTATAACATATCCGCGGCTTCAATGGTAGTTGCATTTTCTTTTTCAGTAGGATACAATATTCCAAGTTACACAAAGGAGAAAGAATCGTGAGCATCAAAAGTCTGTTTTCTGCCCGGGATATGACCCTGGGTTCCCCCTGGAAGCGAATCGCGGAATTTGCCTTCCCCATGCTGCTGGGCAATTTCGCCCAACAGCTTTACAACACCGCCGACTCCGTCATCGTCGGTATCTATGTAGGCGACAACGCCCTGGCCTCCGTTGGCAGTGCCATGCCCATTTTGAATCTGCTGCTGGCATTATTTGTAGGCATCTCTACCGGTGCCGGCATTGTGATCTCACAGCACTTCGGTGCCAGAGACCGGGAGGGTCTGTCCACCGCCATCGGCAACTGCATTTCCCTGACAGCTTTGGCTACCCTGCTGATCATGGTGGTAGGGCCTCTGATCACCCGCCCGTTTTTGGAGCTTCTCAGCACACCGGACTCCATTATCAATTGGTGCACCGATTATCTGAAGATCTACTTCTACGGCATTGTGGGTTTCTTCTTCTACAATATGCTCTCCGGTATTCTGCGGGGCCTGGGCGATTCCTTTACGGCGCTGATGTTCCTGCTGGTATCCGCGGCGCTGAATGTGGGTCTTGACCTGCTGTTTGTGGCACAATTCAACATGGGCGTTCCCGGTGTATCCCTGGCCACCGTCATTGCCCAGGCTATCTCCGCAGTGCTTTGCTACTGGAAGCTGATGCGGATGCGGGACCTGTTTGACCTGAATCTGAAAACCATGCGCCTGGTTCCTGCCATGGCCACCCGGATCCTGCGCATTGGTATTCCCTCCGGTATTACACAGGCCATCATGGCCACCGCCGGCATGGTCGTCCAGTCTTTGACCAACTCCATGGGCGAGACCGTCATCGCCTGCAACGTGATCATTATGCGTGTGGATGGCTTCGCCATGCTGCCCAACATGACCTTCGGCCAGGCAATGAGTGTCTATACCGGCCAGAATGTAGGCGCAGGCAAGCTGGACAGAGTCCACAAGGGCGTAAAGCAGGGCTCCATCATGGCTTTGGCGGTTTCCGCTACCATCACCACCATCCTGCTGTTCTTCGGCAGATACCTCTTTGACATCTTCACCGACACCCAGGAGCTGATCGACCTGGCGGTACGGATGATGCGTGTATTGGCAGTCGGTTATATCTGCATTTCCGTGACCCAGGTGCTGGGCGGTGTTATGCGCGGTGCCGGTGATACGGTGACCCCCATGTGGATCTCCATTATCTCCACCATCTTTCTGCGGGTACCCACCGCCTATATCATGGCGGCCATTACCAAAAGTGAAGTGTACCCCAACGGTCATCCCGTATCCATCTTCACTTCTCTGCTGGTGTCCTGGACACTGGGCATGGTGATCTCCATCATCGTCTTCCGCATCGGCAAGTGGAAGAAAAAAATGTATGCCTCCGCCGCCGAGCACGGCCACACAGTCTAAAGAAAACAGCCTGCGGAAATCCGCAGGCTGTTCAGTCTGTCAAAGAAC
>JAZNLC010000069.1:0-6595 GCA_045578895.1 Faecousia sp.
AATATATTGATTATTACAATAATAGGAGAATTCAGGCTAAAACAAAATGGATGCCTCCCTCTAAATTCAGGGAAGCATCCATGATGGTTAGCTAATTGTTCAATTCAAATGACAGTGTCCAGAAAACTGGGTACATATCACTTCGGGATGCGGTTTCACTATTATAAGCATTCTGGCTGCAACAGTCCACCGGACTGTTGCTACGCCAGGACGATAGATTGCCCTGGCCGTGAAAATAGGTAACGCAAACACAAAGCCTCGACCATAAGGTCGGGGCTTTTTTATGCCTGCAACAGTCCTGTTGCGGTGCCCGGCGAATGTCCTCGGTGACAAGCACCATCGTCCCTCGCCGACCGCTGCCACTCGCTCAGGTCGCTTCATCCGCCGCAGGCGGCGCTCCCATCGCTCCCCGTGAAAATAGGTAACGCAAACACAAAAGCCTCCTACAAAAGTAGGAGGCTTTTCTTATGCCAGCAAGTGTACGGAATCGTGGTAATCTATTCGGCATATTGGAATATAGCGATTCGATTAATCTGTGCTGAAAGGACTACTTTCATAAGCATAATTCATGCTCTCTCCGTTCTTGTCTTTATGGTTGTGGAGATACTTAAATCCGGCATTTTCAAATGCCTTTTGTGAGGCTATGTTACTTGGATAAATGACCGCTTCACATTTTTGTATTCTAAAGCCAATTATTTCTTTACTGTTAAGAAGTTCTTTCAGTAGTTTTGTGCCTTTGCCCTGACCTCGTTTTCCGGGGACAATCAATAGTTCCATAATGTTTATTCTGTATTCGTGCCGACAAAAGGCAATGACAGCAAAGGGCGCATCATTTTCAAACACTACCTTGCACCAAAAATTTTCCCCGGCAACAAAACCACCCTCATTTACCCAGTAATTATAAAAGCTATAGAAACCTTCATCCAGACCTGTTGTTTGGATGGCATTTTTATCAAGCCAGTTTTCAATATACCGCATTGTTTTGGGATTATAATCGTGCCATACATAAGTCATCGGATTATTTGACATTGCAGCAATCCTCCGTGTTGAAATCAAGTTGCGAAATGTTTACTCACATACTATCATACAAACACAAATTGCGCAATGACAATCCCTCGGTCAAAAGACGCGAATCAAATACGGGAGGTATTTTTGCCTAAAACATGCAGTTGTTACTGCTGGATATTGACATTTTCCGATTTGTATATTAAGCTTCCTTTTGATAAGGGAGGGATTGCATGCGCATCGCGATTATGGGTTATGTGGGCAGCGGGAAATCGGTACTGGCCAGAAATCTTTCCCAAAAGCTTTCGATTCCCAAATTGGAATTGGATGAAATTGCTTTCGATAAGAATTGGAAAGCCGTGGATAGATCCCGGATTCTTCCGGATATTGCGTCGTTTATGAACCAAGAAAGCTGGATCATAGACGGAAACTACGACGGTCTTCTGCAAGAGAAAAGGCTTGAAATGGCGGATAAGATCATTTTTGTCATGCTGCCGCGTCTGCAATGTCTTATGCGCGCGCTAAAACGAACGAAGGAACGTAAAGCAGCAGGATATCATAATGATATCAATCCCTGGTTTCTGCGATTTCTGCTGTTTGATTGCAGAAGTAAAGATCGTCGTGATGCCTATGACCGAATCGCAAAGGCGTATGCATCCAAACTGGTTGTTCTAACTTCTCAATTAGAGATAAATCAATATTTAGAAGATATGAGGTAACGAATATGGAACTGAAGACAATTCTATTTCAAGGTGACTCTATTACGGATGTGGGCCGCAGCAGAACGGATGATTTGGCACTTGGTATGGGGTTTCCCAGCTTCGTTGCGGGTCATTTGGGGGCTGCTTATCCTTATCAATTTAAATTCTATAACCGTGGTATCAGCGGTAACCGCGTAGTGGATCTGTATGCCCGGATCAAGATGGACATGATTAATCTCAAGCCGGATTATTTGAGTATTCTTATCGGCATTAATGACGTGTGGCATGAGATTTTTGACCACAACGGTGTGGCAGCTGAAAAGTTTGAAATGGTATACGGTTTGATGATTGAGGAGCTGCTGCGTGAATTGCCTGATTTGAAATTGATGCTTCTGGAGCCTTTTGTGCTGCCCGGAAGCGCCACAAGGAGCAACGAGGAAAATCCGGGCAGATGGGAATATTTCCGTGCGGAGACTGATCTGCGGCGTGCCGCGGTGAAGAGACTGGCTGAAAAATATAACCTGATGTTTGTGCCGCTGCAGGATCGATTTGACGCTGCCAATAGGGATGCACCTGCAGACGGTTACTGGTTGGCTGATGGCGTGCATCCCACCGCTGCCGGCCATGAGTTGATTAAAAAGGCATGGCTGCAGGCCTTTGAAACTATGAAATAAGCAACACCCCCGCAAGCATTTGCTTGCGGGGGTGAAACTGTTACCGCTCATATTTACCTTTTCTTCGCCGAGGTTTGTACACACCTACGGCAATGACCGCAAAGATTGCAGTACAAAGAAGGCTGATCTTCCAGCCCAGAGAGAAGGCCTTGTTATGGTACACAAATGTTACTGTATGGCTGCCCATATTCAAGGGAACACCGATCATCGCATTACCGATCAAAACGATATCCGCATCATGACCGTCTACCTTGACGGACCAGTTGCCGTTTTGAGGAATGGAAGTATACAGAATGCCGTCCCGGTTGCAATCGATGGTGCCTTCAACCTTGGTGCCTGTAAATTCGGTTAGCATAAGGGTAGATGCGGACAAGACATCGTAGGCTTTGCAGAACAATTCATCATCCAAAATTGCGCCAATTACGGTCATGTTGCTTTCTTCGTTGGCTTTGCATGTCAGATCGATCTGCACGACATCGCCGGGTTTTACATCCGCGATCGCAAGATTCTGTGGCAGGCTGTAGCTCTCGCTGTAGAGTTGTTCTCCGTTTAAACTGACCTTGAAGCTGTTCCGCTTTGGCAGATTCAAATCGATGCACATAAAACCGCTGGACTTGGGAGAGATTACATAGGAAACAGTGCCGGCCGCACTGCCCGCCTTATATGTGCAGTAGCCGGAGCCACTGACGGTAAGGATTTCCACATCCTCTGATGTGATCTGCACACAGTCTTTTGCGATACGATGCCAGTAAGTGCCGCGGATACTGCTGGCGGCCCCAAGAAGCTGATCCTGGAAGATAAAATTGCTGCCTTTGCTGCTGAAATCAACATTTGTCAGCTGGACGTCCGCCAGGAAGCCAAGGGGAAGATATGCCTTGTTTTGCAGCAGATGGATATTACCGCTGCTGTACACATCGTCAAAATAACTGTTATCTTTTACAACACCTGTTCTGTCGATCATGTACTTCAGATTTAAAAACAGATTGGAAATAGGGGAGCTTTCTTCAAAGCAGTATCGGTTGTAAGTGTTTTTTGCACCGTAGCCAAGGGCTTTCATAAATTCCGTGACCCGTACATTGGCGGAGCTGGTGAAGGTGGAAACACCGTTGTAGCCATTCAGCGCACCGTCATTGAGAGTTTGAGAATGGGTTGTCTCAGCCCGGTAGAAGAGGGTATCGGCCTCCAGTTGCTCCATATAGCCGATAACAGCTTCTGCATCTTCACGGCCACTGGGATAGTTAGAGATTCCCGTATAAGGGAAAACCAGCCCGAAGTTGACAACATTCACCAAAAGCTCTGCGACCATGATGCCGGCCAAAGACAAGGTAGCCAGCTTTCTGCGCTGCTGTTTGACAGCTTTGTGATCTTTGCGCTGAGCGGCATCTGCATCCTGAGAAATCGGCTTCAAGGATGCAGGATAAATCAGTGCGCCTAAATAGAGGATCAAAAAGATGAGGTTGTAAGCAATAAAAACGGGATCGGTAAGGCTTTCTGAACAAGCAAAAATACCAAGGGTCAGAATGCCGGAAAGGATGATTTGCCAAAGCTTAAAATGTCTGCGAAGCAGGAACGCCCGGTAAGCCATATACAGCATCACAAAGCTGAATAGGAAACTGAACCGGTAGGGGATCATGTTGGTGAAATGGAAACCGTGCCACATGTAGTCCAACTGACGAACAATGAAGCTGACCATGAAAAACAGAAGCAGCAAGACGGCACAGACCTTGTCACGCAGCTTGACCTTGCGGCAGGTCAGATACAAAAATGCCAGAGAAATGGTACCGACACCGCAGTAGAGGTTGGGAAGGCCTTCCTTAAAGTTGGGTTCCAGACCGCCACCCATGTTTCCGGCCACCTGACGCATGGCATCCAGCAGACCCTTCCAGGAATTCTCATCGGCGATGTTCAGCCGGAAGCCTTTGGGGAAGTTATTGACACTGGATTGGGTGGTCTGCAGAGCAGCCAAAGCGGGCAGCTCCAGAATTGCGGTCATACCGATCGCCAGAACAGAGAACAGCGCGATCCGCAGCAGGTCGCCGAAAAGCTTTTTGAACCCCTGAAACCGGCAGATCTGATAGCAAATAAACAGCAGAAAGACAAATATGCAGGTGAACAGACCAATATAATAATTGGCGTAGATGGACAGGAATAATGTCAGGGTATAGAGTATGAATTTTTTATCCCGCAGCAGATACACGGTACCAAGAGCTACCAGGGGCAGAAGGGCAAATGTATCCAGCCACATGACGTTCCACTGAAAGCCAAGGCCCCAGGCACAAAGACCGTAAAAGGCACCGAAAAGGGAAATGGACAGATCGTTCTTGTTGAAGATATTTTTCAGAAAGATGGCGAAGAACAGGGAAGCAAGACCCAATTTGATGGGTACCAGTAAAGAGAAATATTCCAGCACCCAGCCTTCGGGAACCAATACGGACAGCAGATTCAGCGGAGAAGCAAGATAGTAGGAGATCAGACCCAAATAATCTAAACCCATGCCGATGCTCCAGGAGTACAGCAGACTCTTACCGGAGCGCAGGGCGTTGCGAAACTCCACAAAGAAGGGATAGTACTGGTGGTACATATCTGAGTAGAGCATGCTTCGGTTGTTGCCGAATGGCTCATATCCGCCAAAGAGCATTACACCCATGAAAAACAGCATGGGTATGAAAAAAGCGAAGGCCAAATAATTCCATTTTATATATTTATTCTGCGGAAGCTTCATAGTTATCCCCCAGGCGATAATTCGTTACACTACAGTATACCACAGTAAAAACATGGGGTAAAGGAAAAAGTTTAAAGTTTTTGTAAATTCAGGATGATTTATAAAAAAACCGCCGTATAAAAATACGGCGGTAGGCAATGTGTTACAGAATCAAACAGATCAGACCGGTGGCACCTTCGTTGACGATCTTGGTCAGAGTGCCCCGGAACTTGGCACGGACATCCTCCGGTGTGCGGATCAGCTTGGTAGTAAGACCGTCCCGGATCAGCGCGTAGACGGACTTGCCGAAGATGTTACTCTCCCACAGTTTGTTGGGATCTTCTCCGCAAAGATAAGATACCAGGTCCTTCGATTGCTGCTCGTCGCCGACCATGGGATTGATCTCTGTGTCGATATCCACCCGGATCATATGGATCGAGGGAGCGCCTGCTTTCAGCCGCACACCGTAAGCGCCGTTCTTTTTCAGAATCTCAGGCTTTTCCAGCTGCATTTCTTCAGCCGTGGGCATGACGATGCCGTAACCGGTGGCTTTGACCGCGGAAATGGCATCGGAGATCTTATCATATTCCAACTTGATCTGCGACAGCTCGCACAGAAGCTTTAGCAGTTGACTGTCATTTTCAATGGTTAAACCTGTTTTGTTGCTGAGGATCTGATAAAACAGCGATTCCGGGAAGCGGATATGACAGCTGACGGTACCTGTTGCGAGATCCACATGTCCTACTGAGATATCTGTCACCTGCTCGCATTGCCGGATCTGCCGCAACTGTATTTCCGCGTCCGCAAGGCTGTGGATGTTCTGCGCGGCCTCCATCAGGCTGCTGCGCAGTGCGTCCTTTACCGGGTGCGTCCATTCCAGGGCATCCATCCACCTGGGCAGGTGGATCTGCAGCTGCTTCATGGGAAAGGCGTACAGGATCATGGACAAAAGCTGCTGTATGTCTCCGGCCTCCAATGCCTGACAATCGGCAACCATAGCCTCCAGATCGTGAGTGCTGCGGATCTGGTCTTTGACTGCCTGGGCAGCTTCACTTTGGGGGTAACGGCTGTTGACCAGCACAAGAAAGGGTTTTCCTGTGGCTTTCATATCCTGAATCGCCCGGTTTTCTGCCTGGAGATAGTCAGACCTGGGGATATCCGTAATACTGCCGTCGGTGGTCACCACCAGACCGATGGAGCAATGCTCATCCATGACTTTTTTGGTTCCCAGCTCCGCGGCTTCTGTCATGGGGATCTCATAATCGTACCATGGAGTTGTGACCATCCGGGGCACGCCGTCTTCCTGGGCTCCCACAGCGCCGGTGACCATGTACCCAACAGAATCGATCATGCGCACCCGCAGTTTTGCTGTTCCGTCAGGCGAGATCTCTACCGCCTCCTCCGGAACAAACTTGGGCTCCGAGGTCATGATCGTCTTGCCGGAGCCGCTTTGGGGCAGCTCATCTCTGGCGCGTTCCGCCCAATAGGGATCCGATATGCCGGGGATCACCAGC
>JAZNLC010000070.1:0-2219 GCA_045578895.1 Faecousia sp.
TAATCCTCCTTGCAGATGGGGCCCTTCCAGGGGTTACCCTCCCGGTCAGCGCCGAACTTGGGATTCATATAGGGGGCTTCCATATCAAGACCTACGAAGCTGGCGCATTCGAAGTCGGAGGCCAAGCGGTCTTAGGAAGACAACATATTAGGACAACTCCTTGGCTCACAGAACGACATGGCTACGATCCGACTTTAATCCTCCTTGCAGATGGGGCCCTTCCAGGGGTTACCCTCCCGGTCAGCGCCGAACTTGGGATTCATATAGGGGGCTTCCATATAAAGACCTACGAAGCTGGCGCATTCGGGAGTTTTCATAGCTTCCTTCATAAGCGCGATCTGCTTTAAGAGGTTTTCCTTGTTCTGGTTAAAGTACAAGGTGGGAAGCATGGTGGTGGTGCCGTGCTTCAGATTGAACTGGGCGGCATGGGCAGGGTCTTCAAAGACCCACTTGCCTCCACCGGCGTGGTTATGGGTGTCGATCAGACCGGGGCCCACATAAGCGCCCTCCACATCAACGATTTCACAACCGGCAGGAATGGGGGTATTGCGCATTTCACCAAAGCCCTTGATGATGCCGTCTTCTACAAACAGCACCGCCTCGGGGATGAAATGGTCCTTCATAATGAGTTCTGCATTGATAATTGCAAGCATTTTTTCACGCTCCTATTTCAGCGAAGGGTCGCAAGCAGATCCTTACCCTCTTGAATGAGCTGTTCTGCGGCACCTGCCTTGTAGTTGGAGGTTTTGGCCTCATAACCGCCCTCATCATAGGCGTCCTTGGTGGGGAAATAACCTTCCCGGCCGTTGGTCATACAGGTGGGCATAACCATATCCCAGCCCTCTGCCTCTTTGACGCCCACGCCGACTGCATTAAAGGGTTCTGCAGGGTAGCCTACCAGCGCCACATTGCCGATGGCCACAGCGCTGATGGACATAGAGAAGGATGCAGGGCCATTCTCCAGACGCACCTTACGGTTGGCATCTGCGATGACCGTGGTCAGCTCCATACCCTTAAAGGGAATCTCATCGTCACGGCCTTCCTTATGCAGTTCGTAGTACTTACGGGCCAGCGGCATCTCCTCGGGAGTGGGCATATTGGAGGGCATCTCGACGACCTTACGGGCAAACCGCAGGCTATCCACATCCACATAAGTAACGGTTTCAAACACCTGCATTGCTGCAGCTGCCATTACATTACCCACATGGCGGGAGTAGCCGTAGCCGCGGGGCGCATCAAAATCGTCGTGCAGGTAGTTCAGCTGGCCGCCCTTTGCATTGACATTGATATGGTTCAGATCGCCTTCACAGCCGTTGAAGAAGATCGCCTTCACATTATCCAGGCTCTTTTCCAGGGTTCTGCGGAAGAAGCCGGGCCAGTCAGCGGAGAACTTCAGGCCGCCAATACAGTCAGGGTGGTTGCCCATATTGCCCAAAACGATGGTCTCAGCGCCCTCCCGGTCAAACCGCAGCACATTGACACGCTCGTCCACATCGCCGACGGGGTACAGAATGTCGGGGTTGCCCACGCCGGGATTGGTGCGGACAGAGCCGTCCTTCATTCGGAAACGGCGGATAAACGCGACATTAGGCGCGTGGCTCACTGCCCAACCCATTTTCGCAGGCTTCAGATCTTCCAGCGCGAACTTTGCGGCTGCACGGAAGCGTCTGCGCAAAAACTCGGTATAGTGCAGAACGGTCTCATTAGCGGATTTGAAGCTGATGGAACCGGCGGTGTGGGTATGGATAGCATGGATAATGATGGCTTCCTTGGGGATACCGGTCTCCTCTGCCACATTTTCAATAAAAATGTTCACATCGGGAGTTTCGATGGCACCGGCATCCAGGGTCATCATAACGACCTTGGAATCACCGCAGGCCAGAGCCAGCGCGTTGATCTCCAGCTCATCCAGCACGCCTTCGGCCAGACGAGTCTGGAAATAACCGCGCATAGGGATACCCAGCGGCGGGGTAACATTCACTCTGGCAAAGCCAGCTTGTAATGTGTTCATTGCAGCCTCCGATTATACGCGGCCTTCCAGCTGGTTATCGTAGTGCAGGTCGTAAGCCTTCTCCTCGGGAGTGAACTTACGCAGGGTGTTGATGGTCTCGCCGTTCTTCCACTTACGGTCGTTGACATCCTCGGTGGTGCCCATAACGGTGATGTTGGCCTGACGGGGACGGGCGCGGACATGGTCCCAGTCGATGAAGTAGATGTGT
>JAZNLC010000071.1:0-14960 GCA_045578895.1 Faecousia sp.
GGCAAAAATCTCTGATTTTTGACTGGGGGATTCCATGCTGCAAAGCAGCATATCGCCCTACGGGCGATGAATCCCTCCACCGCTTACGCGGTCCCCCTCCCTTTGACAAGGGAGGCTTTGCACCGCTAAACGATCATTTACTACCGTGAAACGATACCGGGCAGGGGTAGGCAGTTACGGAATCTCCAGCTGACCACATACATCCAGGGTTAACTGGTCTGCATCAAGCATGATCTGGTATATAGTTGAAACATACCCGGTATCCGCAATTCCACCTGCAGCAGGTTCAGTAGCTGCATTACAGCTACGCAGCAGAATACGGTCAGATGCCACGCAGATTACTTTTAAATAATCCTTCATTCTAGCCGCTTCCAATTCCACAGGCAACAACACCTCATGCCATTGCGTACCGTCATACAGCTGCATTCCATGGGTCATATTGATCTTGCGGCCTTCTGTGGTAACTGATCCTATAAGTGTAGATTCAATGATACAATTGGGCAGCACGACCACAGCATTACTCTTTTCCAACTGCGGATCGGCAATACGATACTGCTGCCCTGTTTGCAGATCATAGTCATAGTATGCGCCCTGGGTATAGCTGAATCCCCTGGCTATATGATTGGATATATAGCATCCCCAGGAAGGAAGCTTTGCCAAATCCAATGGCTTCAGTTCTTCGTTCTGATAATAATAGAAATAACGAAGTTCGCCGCTGTTATCCAAAAGTTCACTCCAAAATGGTGTAACACCATAGGCGATACCGTTCATTACAAATAGCCCACTGCCTTCAAAGTCATTTTTGCTTTTGACCAGCTGAGGGCCGTCCTGTGTTATCCTGTATAAATGGGCAGACCTGGTTCCGTCGGTTTTGTGCTCTTCATAGAAATATAGCCATTGATCAGACGACAAATGGGTCAAATCTGAAGAAAAATTGCCATTAAGCGCGTCCTCGAATACATATTCCAACTTATAGTCCCTACCATCCGGGGCCATGCTCAATAGAATGGCTGCGGGATGCTTTGTACTGTAAAGCTCAGGGTATGCGGCCGCCATAGCAGTTTTTAAAATTCTTCCATTATAAGAAATGATCTTCTCATCTTTTACATAAGCGCTACAGCGGCTGTATGGAATATGTTCGCAATCCGGTTCACTGCAAACCAACACCCAGTTGTCCATATTGGCTTTGTCTGCGTAAAATAAATAACGATACAGTGTAAAGTAAAAACCACTTTCTGTCTCAATCATGGTATTTTCACTGGTTGCTTCACACCGCCCAGAATCCCAACTTACTGTCGCTAAAGGCGCAGATTGCAATGTGCCTGAATTAAATGTAGGCCATCCGGTCCATCGGGGGATGCATTATTTTCAGTACGACATCCTGAAAATAACAAGATAATGATACTAAGCAGCGCACAATATTTGACAAGTTTATCGTTCATAGCATTTTCTCCCATCTGTGTTTTTTGTTTTCACTTACTAAGACGATTGAGAAGACTAAAATGCAGCATGGTTATTGAAAAAATTTTTGGGACAATAAATGATCGTTTATCGCACCTGCTATCGATGGTGCTTGTAGGGCGGGGCCTTGGTCCCGCCGCTGGCAGCACGGTATTTCTGCGGGAGCAAGCCCCCGCCCTACGATATCTTTCGTAAGATAAACGATCATTTATTGCACGGCCTTTCAAATATGGCTGTAGGGGCGGATGACCACATCCGCCCGGGCCGAAGTGGTCTTCAGCCCCTACATTTTCTAATAGCGGCTCGCCGCATAAACGATCATTTATGGTATAGTTGTTATTTTCCAAATCTGTGGTATACTGTAGCAAAAAGGGGAGGGATAGCTATGTGGAATATGGAAGAAGCGGTTGCTTACTACAAAAAGCAGGGCGCGCCGGGAGACCAAAGTGCGTTGGTTTCCTTGCTGCGGGAAGCGCAGCGTGAAAACAGTGGCGGAATTCCCAAAGGTCTGCTGATCCCAATAGCATCTCTTTTGGGTGTAAAGGAAAGCTATCTGCTGGCAGTCATTAAGCGGATCCCCAGCCTTCGGATCGCGGATACGCATATTTTGGAATTGTGCGGTGGCCCAAACTGCAGTAAGCGGGCAAAGCTTGCGGAGTTTGTGGAAAAGACCTACGGAAGTAAGCCCAAAGGCTTTGAAGTGCGGTATGTAAATTGCATGCGCATGTGCGGCAAAGGTCCAAATATTCGCTGGGACGGTCAGCTTTATCACGGTGCGGATGAAGCATTGATCCGCCGTTTGATCGAAAAATAAGATGTACGGTGATGTGTTCTGCGAAGTGCATAACGAATTCCTATGGAAGTACGATCCCCACGCTTTTGGGGACACCAACAGGTTTGTGACCGCATAAAATCGATATAAGTTAGAAAACCGGGATCGAAAGATCCCGGTTTTTCACAAAGGTATGTAGTCCGAAAGGTTGTGTCTCAAAAGGCACATAATGTGCAGTTCGTCCATCGCATCCATGATGGCATTGTGGGTCTCGCAGTAGGCTCTTTGCCCGGACAACAGCCGCAGCATAGCCTCCACACCGTAGCCCCTCTTCATCCGGCCGGTGCGGAAACAATCGGCATTGCAGGGGATTTTGGGATTATGCTGCCGGTAGGCAGCCAAACGCATGATATCAAACCACTCCATGGATCGCAGTTCCGGCAAATGGTTGCGGTCGAAGGCTGCGTTGTAGGCAAAGATCTTGGAAACATGGTGTTTTTGAAACCAAAGGGCAAGCGCACCAATGGCTTCTTCCCGGCTGCACATGACCGCCGGAATATCACACTCTATAAAGAGCGTATCCGAAAACATGCCGCCGATCTGATACTCCGGGTCTAAAATATGGTATTTGGCATCGATGAGCGAGAAAGAATCCGCATCGGCAATAACGGTGCCGATGGACATGACCTGATCTGCCCAGTTGGTTTCCGTATCGATCACAGCAAATCTTCCCATAGTTTCACTCCCTTTTCTACAGTATATCGGAAAATATCCGGCAACGCAACACAAAAACAAAGATAGACTTTAGAAAAGCAGCATGGTATGATAAAGAAAAACAGGGGAGGCACATTATGAAACTTCTGATCAATGCCCTTACAAAATTTACCTGCGGATTGCTGCTGGTAGGCGCGCTGATCTTTTGGCCTGCGGGAACGCTGGCTTTCTCCAAGGGATGGCTGCTGATCGCACTGCTCTTTGGGCCGATGCTGATAGCCGGCTTTGTGATGCTGTTTAAGACCCCGGCCTTTTTGGAAAAGCGGCTGGATGCGAAAGAAAAGCGTGGCGCCCAAAAAGGTGTGCTGGCATTTTCGGGCCTTATGTTTATCGGCGGCTTTGTGGTTGCGGGCCTTGACTACCGTTTTGGCTGGTCCTATATGCCCACAGCGGTAACTGTGATTGCTTCCGTGCTGTTTTTGGCGGCCTACGGCCTGTATGCTGAGGTCATGCGGGAGAATGCCTATTTGAGCCGCACCATCCGGGTGGAAGAAGGGCAAAAAGTGGTAGATACCGGCCTTTACGGCATTGTCCGGCATCCTATGTATATGGCAACACTGCTTCTGTTTTTATCCATTCCGGTAGTATTGGGTTCCTGGTACGCGCTGATCGTCTTCGCTTTTTACCCGGCGATCATTATTTCCCGGTTGAAGGATGAAGAAGCGCTGTTGGAAAAGGAACTACCCGGCTACCGGGAATACCAGCAAAAGGTGAAGTACCGCCTGATCCCCTTTATTTGGTAAGAAAAATGAAAAAAGCGGATGCGCGGCATCCGCTTTTGCTTTTATAACTGTGTCTTCAGGTAGGCATCGATGACTTCTTTTGCAAAAGCACCGGTGCCGCTGCCACCGGCTTTGTCGATGTTCTCATTCATGCTGCCGCCGCCAGCGTAGCTGTCTGCAAGGCAGCTGAGGATCTGCGGTGTGCAGTTGTAGTAATGCTCCGTAAAGAATGCCTGCAGTTCCTTTGCCCAGTTCAGCGCAGCTTCACAATCCGGCGCGCAGGGGCGCATCTGCCCCAGCCGCACGAAGAAATCCATTACCCGGCCGCCAAGATCCTTTTCCTGGCTTGCTGTGCGGCTTTGGGATTTCTGCTGATACTCTCTGTAAGCATCCGTTTTTCCATAGAGGGCTTTTGCCTGAACACTGTATTCATCAAGCTTCTTAGAATCAAAATTCTCAAAATCCATATTTTTCACTCCAATGGTTAGGATTCCTTTTGCCAAAGCAATTCGGTTCTGCAGCTTACCGATCCGCTCCTGCATCAGGTTGATTTGTGTTTCCAGCACCCGGTTGCGGTCATAATCCGGGGCGTTGAGAATCATTGCGATCTCTGTCAGGGAAAGATCCAACTCCCGGAATACCAGGATCATATACAGCCGTTCCAGTGCGGCATCATCATAAAGGCGGTAGCCTGCACTTGTAACCGCTGTGGGCTTCAGCAGGCCGATAGCATCGTAGTGGTGCAGTGTCCGGACACTGACACCGGTTTGTTTGGCTACTTCTTTTACAGTCTTCACGGAAATCCCTCCCTGACAATGCCATTATAAACTATGACGCAATGGGAGAGTCAAGTGCTTTTTTAAAATAAAACGAGATTTATTTGAGAAGTAAACCGATTGACTTTTACAGGCATATACTTATAATTTAAATTAGAAGAAATCATAAAAGGAGGGCGATTTTATGAAAAAGAATCCGAAATTTTGGGTGGCGATCGCACTGCTGCTGTGTTTGGTCAGCTCCATTGGCGCATCGGTGTTCCAAACCAGCTTCGGCCGGGTGGAATACCACGACATGACCTTCGTCACTGCCAGCGGCCATGAACTGGACGCACTGCTGCTGGTGCCGGAAAACGCGACTCCCACATCCAAAGCACCTGCCATTGTGGTCAGCCATGGCTGGTACAATAACCGGGAAATGCAGGACTTAAACTATGTGGAGTATGCCCGCAGAGGCTATGTGGTGCTGGCGATCTCCATGTACGGCCACGGCGATTCGGAAGCGCTGCCTTCCAACACCTGGTGGGACGATACGAATAATGCCAACGGTCTTTACGACGGTGTGAAATATGTGGCATCCCTTCCTTATGTAGACGC
This sequence comes from Faecousia sp., assembly GCA_045578895.1. Lineage (GTDB taxonomy): Bacteria > Bacillota > Clostridia > Oscillospirales > Oscillospiraceae > Faecousia. Next base: position 5,103 of record JAZNLC010000071.1, read on the forward strand.
AGCGAGGATCGGTGTTACCGGTCATTCCAATGGCGCACTGGCCTGCCGGGAAGCTGTGCTGCAGGATAGCGAAGGTTTGATCGCCGCTGCGCTGCTGGTCTCCAACGACGCGGTGTACTATGATGCAAACGGCAATTTCTATAACCAGTTCGGCTCCCGGGACGCGGCCATTGTTGCCTGCCAGTATGACGAATTCTTCCACCGGGTAGACGGCAACCCTCCCAGAGCGTACATGAACCAGGCAACGGCTCAGTCCTTCCTGCACTTTGGCGCGGACCCCGCGGGACTGGAAAAGCGGGAAGCGGAAATCTTCTATACCCAGGCGATAGAAGGCGAAGAAGCGATTCGCGCCATCTATAATCCTGCCATTACCCACCCCTGGGCTCACTTCTCCACCAATGTGGTGAAATTCAGTGTGACGTTCTTCGACAAAGCTTTGGGCGCGCCGAATGCGTTGACAGCCGGGAATCAGATCTGGCAGTGGAAGGCAGCCTTCAATGCCTTGGGCGTTGTGGGATTCTTCCTGTTTGTTGTCAATGCAGCTTTGGCGCTGCTGAATACCGCCTATTTCAGCGATCTGAAAGTGGAGACGGATGTTGCTCCCTGGCCCGCACCGGAAGGAAAGGCAAGAAAGCAATACTGGCGCAGCAATATCATCAATGCATTACTGAGCATCGTATTCTATCTGCTGGCATTTATGATCGGCTATATCGTATGGCAGTCCGAGTTTTGGAATCAGGGAGCATCCCGTATTATCGGCTTGTGGAGCGTACTGTGTGGCCTGGCTACCTGGCTTGCGCTGCACCGCAGCAATAAGCTATCACCCATCGATAAGGCGGAGCGTGGTATCAAGATCGGGAAGAACAAACTGGTAAAGTCCATTCTGCTGGCGGTTACCGTTGTGTGCGCGGCATTTGCTTTGGTGTTTATCTCCGACTATCTGTTCCTGACAGATTACCGTTTGTGGTGTTTTGCAACCATCCGGGCATTCAGCGCGGACAACATTCCAATGATCCTCCGCTTTGTGCCTTTCTGGCTGGTGTACTATATCATTACCAGCGTTGCGGCCAACTGCTATAACTATACCGATATGGGTAAAAAATCCTGGCATAGTGTGGCACGGCAGATGTTCTTCGTATTCCTCGGACCGCAGATCATGATCATGGGTCAGTACATCAAGTTCTTTATTACCGGCTTCATGGTGCTCGATCCCATCACGGGCATCATGGGTATTTGGTTGTTCCCCATTGCACTGATCCTGCCACTGTCCGTGCTGATCAGCCATATGATCTACAAGAAAACCAAGAATCCCTACATCGGCGGCATCATCATGGGCATCATTGCATGCATTCTGACGGTGACCAACACGCTTACCGGTTGATGAGCGATAAAATGACCGCCTGTGCTCGGTATGCTCCGGCACAGGCGGCTTTTGTTTTCCGCTGTCTTTATGGGCAGAACAGGCGGAATATAAATACAAAAATGCAGGCGGCATCGACCAGCATATAAAAGAGAGAGAAGACCAGCGGCAATTTCTTTTCATTATCGGTAAAAGAAACATATTTCTTTTTGCTGTACTTGTTCTTCATAGCTTTCCACTCTGCGTCGTAGAGCGATACAGCCAGTTTCTGCTCGATCATGCTCAGTATCTTCATTTTTCCCTGATTGTTGATATAGTACGATTGGAGCATTTTATACCAGGATACATTCAGCAGGATGCCCGGTAGGGTAAGGGCAAAAATGACGATCAACTTGGCCAGCAGATCCCCGTCGGATCCGATGGCGAAGATCGTGCCGCCGATGGTGATCAGGGCAGTATTGGCGCTGATATAAAAGCTGTTGACGTTTTGTCGCCTGGTGACAAGATTTTCAGCGGTTTCCGAGAAGATTTTGTACTGCTCGAGCAGTATGTTCGGGTCAATCGGGTCATGGAACAGCTGAATATGAGAATTCTGATTATACCCTTCAATGATGGAAAAAAGTTCGTCTTTAGAGGAGACCTCCTCCGCAAGACAGATGCGCTGTTTCGTGTGCCTGTCAGTGATATACAGGCATGGATTCTCCGGAACAATGCCCGGCTCCATAGGAAGATACACAATGTGCCGATTCAATTTGAGCGCTTTTTTGAGCTCCCAGGACACATTTTTATTTGTGGAGGAATTGCTGCTTACGGCATATACGATGACATCGGCGATCTTCATCATATTTATGGCATCTTTATGCCAGGCGTGGGGGAGTAACCCCTTTTTTCTGTCACAAGAGTGCAGCCTCAAAACAGAGGATTTGCCAAATCGGTCGGCAATATCACCGCGCAGAAGCTCTACTTTTTCTTTGCAATCGCTGGAATAGATGACAAGGACCTTCATTGAAACCACAACTCCCTACATATACGATACTTTAAAACATTGTATCATGCCGCGCAAAAAGAGTCAATTGCGGTCACCGTAATGAAAAATCGTTTCGTCCGGGATACACCAACAGCCAGAAACGCGGCGGCATGATTGACTGGCCTTACGAAATCGAAAAATAAAGGGGAATTCCAATGACAAGAGAAACCTACAACATGATCGAAAACTATATGCTTTCCTGTATGGATGACAGCGCCCATGACAAGGAGCATATCTACCGGGTGCTGTATAACGCTTTGGAAATTGCCAAAGCGGAAGAAACGGTTGATTACGATGTGCTGATCGCGGCCTGCCTGCTGCACGATATCGGCAGAAAAGAGCAATTTGAAGACCCTTCGCTATGCCACGCTGCTGTGGGCAGTGAGAAAGCTTGCCGATTCCTGGTAGAAAACGGATTTGATGCGGAATTCGCCCAAAAGGTGAGGTCTGCCATTTTGACCCACAGATTTCGCAAGTCCATGCAGCCGGAAAGTTTGGAAGCGAAGATCCTCTTTGATGCAGATAAGTTGGATGTCACCGGTGCCATCGGCATTGCCCGAACACTGATGTACAAGGCCGATATGGCACAGCCGCTGTATCATGTGACGCCCTCAGGTGAGATTTCCGACGGCACACAGGATACATCTTCTTCCTTTTTCCGGGAATATAAATTCAAGCTGGAAAGGCTGTATGACAAGTTCTATACCGTCAAAGGCGCGCAGCTGGCGCAGCATCGGCGGGAGATTGCCGCTGCCTTTTACGAGAGTCTTTATAAGGAAGTAAACAGCGGATATACCGCTGGCCGCAGAATGCTGCAGGAACGGATGGAGAGAATATAAAAGTGAACTGCCTTGTTGCAGCATGCTGCAACAAGGCAGTTTTTTAAACTGTGGATTCTTTATCGCAGATCCTGCAGATCCGCCGCTGTCATGTCAAAATCATTGGTCAGATTCTCAACAGCCAGATCGTTGTCGATGGCAGGAAAGACGGAAGGGATTTTGTCTTCTGTGTGGGGAACACTGTGGTAGACCTTGCCGTTTGTACCTGCAATCAAAGGATTTGCTTTTACTTTGCCGGACTTCGCCTTACCGCTGATGATGGGGACAGATGGAAAATCGTTTTTCTCATGACCCAATTCCGGCCGTTTCATCCCTTTTTTCGCCATGATAATCACCTCGCCTTTAGTATAAGGCAAAAGCAATCCATCAATCAGGAAAGATATGCCGCAGAGGGTAAATACTGTGTGGAAAGATGCGGGATTACAGTATCAACGAATTGGCCGAATGTGCGCTGCCCATCCATGTGAAATATCGATTCTCCATAGGTATCCATTCTTCAAAGAACCGCTTGTGGAGGAATGCGGGACGCTGCAAGATGCGCTGGCGCTGGGTTTCTTCGTCTACGGTCAACAGAATCGTCAGATCGTAGGGATTGCCGAAATGGGGATGCCGGCTGTATGTTCCCTCTATGATGTTCAGTTTTTTGGGGACAACGCAGACCGGATCCGCAAAGGCGAAGGTTTTGCAATCAAAGGGACGGTATGAGAAGGGGTGTTCTGACTGCAATGGGATTAAGATCTCTTCTTTGAACCGCTCATAGTCCACATTACCGCCGGCCTCTGCAAAACGCTCAGGTGTGCGCTGCTCATGCCGCAGGAAAAAATCATCCATGTGGAACACATTGCAATCATACAGTTCTGCCAGCTTAGCAGCAAGGGTTGTCTTGCCGGAAGTGCATTTGCCATCGATTGCGATGATGATAAAATCCTTTTCTTTCAACAAAGCATCGATCCGCGGTTTTACGGCGGCTATGACGCGCTCCATGTGACGACCTCCAAATGTTTTCTCTATTCTAATACTTATGAAATAAACAGTCAATCCATTTATTGATCTGTGTGGTGAGACTCGTTCAACTGCCGATCCCATAGGCGAATATCATTGGGCTGCAATGATTCTTAGCCTGGATTTTTATCCACTGACATGGCTTTTTTGACTACTGAGTAAAAATCCTGTGACATGCAAAACATTCTGCTGTATAATAAAGCCAGTTCTTAAGGACGAACAGGAAAGGAGCTGAGGATATGAAAATTAAAGTGGAATCGGCGGAGCTGCCGGAAACAGAAGTCATTATTCGCGGAGATGTGACCGGCGAAGAAGTGCTTTCTCTTTTGCAACTGCTGAAAAAGCGCGGCAGCGGTAAAGTGATCCTATACAAAGAGGAAGAACAGTACATTGTGGATTCCGATGAGATCGTATATGTGGAAGTCAGCGGCAGCAAGGTGTATGCCTACACCAAACAGGAGACATACGAAGTCAAGCAGAAGCTTTATGAGATCAAGGAGTTATTGGACGGCAGATCCTTTGCGCAGATCAACAAGAGCGTCCTCGTTAACATCAACTGTGTCAAGTCTATCCAAGCGGAATTCAGCGGAAATTACCGCTGCAAGCTGAAAAACCGCAAGGAAAGCCTGACGATTTCCCGCAAGTATTTCAAAGAATTCAAGGATCAGATTTAAGGAGGTACGGTGTATGAAAAAGTATGTATTGAATGCTATCATCGGAATGGGATTTGGTTTTCCCGTTACATTGCTGTGCATGATTTTGATCGGCGGCTATAATGTGGTGATGAAAGAATTTCTAGTATGGATGGCAGCATCTGCCCTTTACGGTGTGCTGTCCACAATCATGGATGAGAAAAAATTTGACATGCCCCTGCCGGTATCTGTTGGGCTGCACTTCTTTGGTTGTATTGTCATCACGATGGGAGCAGCATTGCTATGCGGCTATATCAGCTCCATTGCGGATGTCCTGCCGATTTTGATTCCTGCAATCGTCATTTATTTTGTGGTATATTTTATATGCTTTTTGCTTATGAAGCAAAATGAAAAGAAAATCAACAAAGCATTGGAAGAAAAGTAATATAGTATCTTGAATTCTGAAGATTGGCGTGCTTTTGGAAACGCTTATGCTATCACCAAAGAAAAGACCGACAGCGTTCTATGGAATGCTGTCGGTCAAAATACTAGGCTTGGGTTTCAGAAGAAACAAAGGGCAGGTTACCGAGGTTGTTGTTTTCATTGCCGTCGGGGATGGATTTCAGGTATTCGGCATCTGCGCAGAGGGCGATACCGACGCCGGTGTTTTGCGCTGCGTTGCCATATTTCCTGTACGGTGGCGATAATATGCAGAGTTTACAATGGGGAAATCTGTGTGGTATAATACCATCAAATGAGGTGAGACAGGATGATCTGCTATTTAGTCAGACATGGAAAAGATGACGATACTGTGCGAGGTGGCTGGAGTCAGCAGCCACTGACGGATGAAGGGAAAGTACAGGCTGCAGAACTGGCAGCCTTTGTACAGAAAAGTGGCCTGGGTATTCAGCAGATCTATTCCAGCGACTTATTGCGCGCAAGGCAAACAGCTCAGATTGTAGCAGACAGTCTCCATTTACCAATTGTGCCAAAGATGGAGTTCCGGGAGGTTAATAATGGAGATCTTGCCGGCATGAAAAATGAACTGGCGGCAGAGCAATATCCCGGATTGTATTGGAATACCCTTTCTTGGGAACAACGGTATCCCGGCGGAGAAAGTCCCAAAGAATTCTACGACAGAATCCGTTGGGCGTGGGAGGTGTTTCAAAAAGATATCCTGGTAAGAAAAAAGAATGTTATGCTCGTGACCCACGGTGGTGTAATGCATGTGATACTGTCCATCGTGAAAGGTGAAATCTATTCCAATCAAGCAAGTCCACGCAAAATCAGAAATGCAGAACTGATTGCACTGAAATATCAAAACGGAAAATGGACAGAACAAGATATTGAAATCACAGCTAAAGCGATATGAACCGAATCTTGACCTTCAACAGGCAATAGGAGCGGAGTCGCTATGAATACATATGAGCAATTCAAGAAATTAAATATCGATTTTGCCTGCCTTGGCATGCAGCAGTTGGCGCATTATGAGAACTACTACTGCTTGTCTTCTTGGAGAAGCTGCACGAGGATATTACTGTTCAGGTCATCTGAACCGATCCATATTGTTTGTGAAGCATACAGAGGTATCAACATGGCAAGCGTATCTACGAAATAGAGCAATAACACATATCAGGCTATCCGGGATGCCATCCGGGCAGATCAGGGTTAATTTGTTGCGCGCAGAGAGAATACCACCCTTAATTTGCGGATTCTTTCCTATATTTCCATCATTGCCCCCGATACAATAGGAGTATGATAGGAGTATGATAAACCGTTGTGCCCAAAGGAAGGACCATATGTGTGTCAGGGAAAGAATTCTGGCGATTCGGCTCATGGAAAAGCTTCAAAGCCGTCCGGACTTCGCAAAGGCATTAGGCGTTGAAGTGCGTGGTGAAATTGCACCCCCGGGTGCTGTAGATAGGAAGGAGAAATGAAAATGGGTATGGGATTTGGCTTTAACGACTTCGGCTTTTCCGGTTTCGGAACCGGCTTCACGATCTTTCAGATCATGTTCACACTGGTTTTTGTGATTGTGATCGGTATGTTTATTGTGATCGCTGTGAAAGGTATCAGCCAGTGGAATAAGAATAACCATTCTCCAAGACTGACCGTGCCGGCAACCATTGTTGCAAAGCGGACCAATGTATCCCACCATCATCACCATAATCATCATGGCACCGGAATGCACCATACCAGCACATCTACTTCTTACTATGTGACATTCCAGGTAGAAAGCGGAGACCGGATGGAGCTGCATCTTGCCGGCCACGAATATGGAATGCTGATCGAAGGCGACCGCGGTATGCTGACCTTTCAGGGAACACGGTATTTGGGATTTGAAAGAAAGCTGGATGCATACGACAGCGAGAGGTATCAAGATCAATGAAAGAAGCGTGCGAAGAGCAAGCGGAGTTAGCCGCTTGGGTAAATAAAGAGGAGCGAATCGTGACCTTCCGTGAGACTGAAGGCTTCGAGAAGCTTACATTCCGGACCCAGGAAGATAAGATGTCCTATGTCTATAACCTGTGCGAGTCCGGATACAGAATTTTGTAAGGAGGGATTATCATGGCAGAAACCTATTGCGGAAAGACTTGTGCAGAATGTGCACAGAAGGAAACACTAAATTGCTCCGGTTGCAAAGCCGGCCCCGGCAGGCAATACGGTGGCGACTGTGAACTTGCGAAATGCTGTAGAAGCAAGGGGCATCAGGAATGCAGTACCTGTGGCTTCAGCGGAAACTGCGGCACACTTCGCAGCAAGGATCGCATGCCGGAATACCGCTTGAAAAGCATCGAAGCAGAAAAAATCAGAGAAGCGGCCATTGCTAAGCGTGCACCCATTCTGGGTAAGTGGCTTTGGATTCTATTCTGGCTGATTATCCCGAGTTCTATCGCATCTCTTATGACAAATGAAAATATTGCAGGCGCAATTCCGTCTGTATTTGTACCCGGTCAGATATTGAGTGCAATTTGCTCCTTTGTGTATGGATTCATTCTTATCCGACTGACATCTGAAGAGGAACGGTACCGTACAGCCGGCATCTGTGCGCTGGTTGGCGGTGCAGTAAGTGTACTGATTGCCTGTATTTCCGGTGGTCCTGAGGTTCCTACCTGGACACTTCTGATTTCAATCCCGGCAGCAATCGTCTCCTTTGTCGGAGAGTATAATGAATTCACTGCGCATTCCATAGTACTTACCGGTTTGGATAATGAACTGTCCGAAAAGTGGTCTGCACTCTGGAAATGGTATATTGGTATGTACGGTGCCATGCTCGGCAGCCTGCTGATTATCGCCATCATTCCCATACTTGGCTTGCTCGTGACCCTTGCCGCTGCAATCGGCTTGATTGTAGTGAGCATTCTGAAGCTGGTCTATTTGTACCGCACTGCTAAGCTGTTTAGGGAATACCCGGTGAAAGCGATTTAATCCTGATAAATACGAGGTAAAATAATGGAACTATTTGTTGTTCTATGGGGTGCTGATATGGACCAAAAAACAATCGGTACGGTGGTGGCCGTAAAAAAACAATGGTGGCTGAAGGTCAACACAAAACCTGTAAGAATGCACGCTTTGGACGGAGCAACTTTCCCGCATATCATCAAGGTTAGATATGTGGTTAATGGAACGGAGTATTTCAAAAGAAAGTGGATTCGTGCCTGTGATCGGCCCCCGGCAGTGGGTGCGGAAGTAACTGTACTCTACGATGAAAGCAAACCAAGTAAAAGCAAGGTGCTCTGAATCTAACAAAGTTAGGAGGGTGAGCGATGGGATTTTGGATCATTATGTTGGCAATGGGACTCTTGTTTCCTGCTATTATGATTTTGTTCGGAGCGATTTTTACGAAGACAGCCCCGAAGAAAATCAACTATATTTTTGGCTATCGTACAGATATATCCATGAAAAATCGGGATACCTGGGAGTTTGCTCATAAGTATATTGGCAAGCTTTGGTTCCGCTTGGGATTCCTGCTAATCCCGGTTGCTGTGATTCCTATGCTGTTTGTGATAGGTAAAACTGAGAACGTTGTTGGTACAGTTGGACTAATCGTGGGTTTTATAAATACAATTGTCTTAATCATTCCTATTTTCTCTACAGAAAAAGCACTCAATAAAACATTTGACAAAGACGGCAAACGAAAGACGGAGTAAACTATGAAAACGAAATGGAAGGATACCCCTTTAACACAGAGAATCGTTACCGTATTCTCCATCGTTGTTGCGCTGTCCGTTATTATTCTGGCAGTATTGCAGATTCTTAAGATATGGACACAGGCGATTAACCTTTGCATTCCGCTGATGGGTGTCAATCTACTCTGTCAGACCTACATGCAATGGAACACAAGCCGCAAGTCTGCATATACCACCCTTTGCTGTGCCGCGATTGTTTTTGCCTGTGCAATCGCCGTATTCTTCATCAAGTAACAGGAAGCTATGACAAGAGCCTCAGAGATCTCCGAAAAAGAAAAGGAGTGAAATAATGAAATACGCAGCTGATTTTAGAAGTATTGCCTGCAATGCCTTGAGGGGTAAATGGGAGGCAGCATATGAGCTTTTGTACCTATATTGCATCCGATAAACCGTTATCCGAGAGCGATTATCTATGGCCGCTAAGCCGTGGTAGTGAGGATATTTACACAGAAAAGGTCTATGCTGCCCAGATCGTTCCCGATTTGGATGACCTTTCCGGGGTATTTTCCTATATTCAAAACCACTTGAAAACTGCCGAAGAACTGGAAATTTGGCACATTTGGCAGGGTGTGGAAACCGAGCCGGTGATCCGTAGCCAAACTGTTCCCGCTGAGGAATTAACGGCAGAGCATATTCTGGAACTCCAAAGCAGGGATGTCTTCGCCATAACGACCCAATATGAGATCCCGGTGCAGTACCGAATTGTAATTACAAAATAACAACCTGAAGGCGGTATTCTCAGTTTGCGAGACTGATTTTCGGTTTGCGGGCTGTGATTTTCAGTGCCGTATTTGTAGAATGAGGTTGT
>JAZNLC010000072.1:0-17133 GCA_045578895.1 Faecousia sp.
GAGGTACTTTTGAAGCGGTTACAAAAAAAACATTGAAACCTAATAATCGTTGGTATTCTTATACTGCTTACGAGTATCGTGGAACATTATATTGTAGTGAACATTACGGAAAACAGTATTATGAAATAATATACAATGGCTTGTTTGATGAAAACAATGTTCCATTCATTCCTTGAGCAGTAATACCATCATTTTCTCTTTAGCAAAAAACTGCACCCCGGGGCAGTAGTTTGCACCCCACACGGAGATGGATGCACCCCATTTACGGAACTCTATGAAAGCTGCACATTATACCCACATTTCCCGTCTAACTTTGATAGAGTTAGACGGGAACTTTTTATATTCAAAACTGTGTGGAAATACACATGTTTTATATAAATACGGAATATTTAAAGAAAACAGCTATTTCAAAATGTGTACTTCGTTGAAATCGCCCCCTGTTCAGCCGTGCAACTAATAGAAGTCTCCGTGTAACGAATAGGGGCCTCCGTGTAATCAATAGCCTTCTGCGTGTAGCGAATAGGGTCCGCGTGTAATGAATAGGCAGGCGTGTAACGAGTTGGATTCTCGGCATATCAAAGGATTCCTTCGGTTAAGAAGGAACCTATTATTGTAGAAAAACCTATAATGTTGATATTTTCCTTGCGATTATGTGTTGAAGTGTGTATAATATAAATATTACTGGAGAATAAAGTTGCGGTGGTGTTTGGTCAGTGTTACTCATTAGTCCGATTTATTGACCCTTTTTGTGCTTATAGTAACTATAACGCCTAAATATCATATACAAGGAGAAAAAGAATATGATCAAGCTTGCCACCGTGTTCAGCGGTATTGGTGCTATAGAACATGCCTTAGACAGGATGGGACTACAACACAAAATTGTGTTTGCTTGCGATAACGGCGATGTTGACATCTTAAATAAAAAGATAGCTGTCAATATTGATGATGTGGGCATAGAACTTAATTATCTAAAAAAAGCAATTCACACTATCGGCCTTGATGCTGAAGTAGAAGATCTATACAAGATGCAATTGGTAGGTATGCTACACGAAGCATTAGCTGAGCACGAAGTAACACTTAAAAGCATCCAGGATATCCTAAAGCACGAGTCAAAGCTTTCTGATACATTGGCGGAGATTATTGCAATGCCTAATCTGAAAGTAGCACGCAAGAAGGAGTATATTAAGTTTTCTTCTGAACTCTTCATCGGATCTACAGAACAGCAACAATTAAAGGAGCTACAGGTCATCCTTGAAATTTCCAATGATTTTAAGAAAGATAATCCTTTAGAACAGCTAGGACAATCCCAAAAGTTTACCAGTGTAGATGGTATTGATTGGGAATTGATCAGTGCGGACCTAAAAGCACTGTATGATTTCCTTGAAGAATACAACGGAAAGAAAATAATCCGTAAAGTTCAGGACTTAGCACAACGAGCTGGACAGCTTCACGAAAAAATCAACTATATGGCGGCGCAAAAAGAACTGGAGGCTTTTGGGACAGATTGGGCAGCTAGGAAGGAATATGTTGATTCTCTCTATGCTGGGTTGGAAAGCCGAAATAAGGTCCGCCAGTCATATATGGCCAATTATGAACTTTCCGAGGAGCATTTCCATTGGAATGTTGCTTTCCTTGACGGTCACCAATATGCCGGAGAAGTTGATCTGTTTGTAGGTGGTAGCCCTTGTCAGTCATTCTCTCTTGTTGGCAAGCAAAGAGGTTTGGATGACACAAGAGGTACACTGTTCTATGAATATGCTCGACTCATCGATGAGATCAAACCCAAAGCGTTCATATACGAGAATGTTCGGGCAGTTACCTCTCACGATAGTGGGAAAACTTGGAAAAAGATGCAAGAGGTCTTCAAAGAACTCGGATACAGCTTCTCTTGGACTGTTTTAAACGCAAAGAATTATGGTATTCCACAGAACAGAGAAAGACTCTTCGTTGTTGGCATAAGAAACGATTTAACACAGGTTGCTGAGTTCAAGTTCCCTGAACCTATTCCCCTGGAGAAGAAAATGAAAGACTTCTTGATGGAGAATGCACCCGGTGGATACTTTCTGCCTAAGAAGGGCGTAGAATTCGTTACCATGGAAAAGAACTTGACTAAGAAGTTTACCCAAATCGATGGAGAAGTGCAACTCTGCCAAAAGAAGAACCAGCAATTTAATTGGCACGGAGATTTTGTGTTCCAATCTGAAGAAGACGCACAGACTCACAATATCCCTGATCTTGAGAAGTATTTCCTGTCAGAAAAAGTTCTGAAATATGTACTCTCTTCTGGAACAAAAAGTTTTTATAGCAAGCCGGCGACGGATTTGGACATTGCAAGACCCCTCTTGACTACGATGCACAAAATGCATCGTGCCGGTATTGATAATTATGTAACAACTCAAGGACGCTTAAGAAAACTCACCCCTAGAGAATGTCTGCGCCTTATGGGCTTTAGCGATACCTTTAAAATTGTTGTATCTGATACCTCTATGTATCAGCAGGCAGGCAACTCTATTGTGGTAGATATTTTAATTGCGATCGTCAAGCAGTTGCTTGTTTGTTGTAATTTGGATGATGAGGTGGTTTGACTTTGAGCGAACATGTTTATTCAACTGATATTCGTATAAATGGTCAAGTTTATAAAATTGTCGACGCAATCGAGTATATTACTTTGGCAGACTCTTTTGTGAAGAATAAGATAGGTCGTGGCAACGGCGAAGCGAAATTATATGTGGGAAGTCAAAGTGAAATATTAAGCAAATTCTTTGACAGACTCGCCATAGATAATTGTTTTTTCTGTAGAAAAGATTTTAGTGCCTTTTTGGCTGATGCTGAACCTGAATATCGGACTCCTCAGCAAGAATATATTCGTAAGGCCGAAATGTCCGAAAAGTTTGATAGTTTAAAAGATAAGCTTGAAACGTTTAATGAAGAAGTCCTTCGGTTTACGTTATATCATGTTGATGTGGCACCTCCACGGATATATATGAATTCTCGTTCTATCTATTACAGCTACATGCGAGATATCGGTCTTCCTAACATTTCCTATCTTTCTGTTTTAAAGTTGCTCGATAAAAACGATAATACTCACTATTATTTCAAAATCTTTATAGATTATCGACCTGATATTATTGGCTATCAAACAATGGAAGAAGAACAACAGGTGGAAAAAATTTCCACAAAAGGCATTTCGGAGAAGAAAAAGCAAGCACTAATCAATGCTCGTATCGGGCAAGGTGAATATCGCAATAAGCTTTTAGAGGAATGCCCGTTCTGTCCATTTACAATGGTTAATGATGAACGTTTGTTGATTGCATCTCATATTAAACCCTGGGCAAAAGCTGACGATAAAGAAAAGGTTGATCCTAAAAATGGATTTATGTTTACTCCCACATATGATAAGCTTTTTGACAAAGGCTTTATCACGTTCAATCAGGATAAGACTTTAGTTGTGTCTCCTTGGATTTCTCCTATGAATCAAAAACGTCTCGGGATTTTCAATGGAAAACACATCCCAATGCTGCCACTTGACGAGGCGCGCGAAGAATACTTAAAATACCACCGCGAATTCATATACAAGGGATAAACTGTATGCTAAAAGAACGGGGTGAACAAGTTTTTGCATAATATTGGGAGAGCGAAACGATATTAGCGGCAGATGTCTAGATGTTTTGGCTACAGTACTATAAGTATGTTTAATAATTTACTGCACCCCATCAATGGGTTTGCACCCCGCCCGGAGGTGGATGCACCCCATTTATGAGACTCTATTAAACCTGCACATTATACCCAATAAAAGACGGAGTGAATGATAGATTCACTCCGTCTTTTATTTATGCATTGGAATGGGGACTCGAAAGATTATACGCGGCGCGACGGAGCCGAACCTTAGTTTTCGCCAAAGGTAAAAACACAAACGAGTCCCTTCCGGTGTACCGCCGACCAGTGGGCGGCAGCAATCCCTCGGCCTGCTTCGCTGACAGCTCCTTTTACACAAGGAGCCTTGGGATGCTCCTCCAATATGCGCTCTTATGGGGTGCATAAAAGACGGAAACACCCTTTTCAGTTTCATTCTTTCAAAGCAAGCACAAATTCTTTCTGTGCGGGGCCTTCAACAAAGGGATTATACACGGGAACAACCGTTCCGGCAGTGTTTACATACCAGCATGTTTGCGTTCCGCTTGCCATATCGACGCTTACCGCGAAACCAACATGATCTACACGGTTCAACGCGCTGATCTCATCATCCTGCAGCCGACCGCGTCTGCCCGCAATGAAACCGTTAAAGGCATAGTCTGTCAGATATCCGCCGTATGTTTTTCCTGCTTCGCCTTTGAACTGGCTGTTGTAGACCAATTTACCTTTCTCGTTATACATTGTTTCCTGACCTTCCAGGAAAGGATACAGATCGTGCTGGTGGCCGTACACCGCAAGATCGGGTTCGATTTGATTCAGCAGTTCTGTCCAGGCTGCCTTCACATCGGTATGATCCTTACGGCTGTTTACGAACTGAATGGGGATATGGCAGGCAACCATAGTATAGGCATAGTCTGCATAAGGCTTTGCTGCTGCCAGCTCTTCCAGGAATCTTGTCTGTTCGGCATGGTATCGGGAAAACCGGTCTGTTCCGTAGTACTCCCACCAACCGTCGTTGTGGTCTTCACCAAGATCGAGGGTGATTCCAAATACGTCCGAAAGTGTAAACCAGTAGTAAAAGCTTTCATTTTTACTGCCAACATATTTATACAGTTCCTCACCGTAGGCGCCTTTTATTTCATGGTTGCCTCTTGCGTAGACCACCGGAATTTCTCCTGCGGTCACATCATGGGCCAACAGATTGGTAAACTGGGCATCTTTTTCGTATTCTGTCATGCCCACCGAGTCACCCAAAATAACAAGAAAATCAAGATTCTCCACCGACAGTGCCGCACCCACTGCACCCTTGCGGGCATGATGGACATCGGTCATGGTGTAATAAACCAGGCCGTCGCTGGAATCTACGGGATAGAAAGCATAGCGCTTGCTGATTTCCTTACCCTTGAATCCGCCGAATGGGCCCCGGTAGATCATTTTCTCCGCGTGGATGGAGTAGCACTTGGCTTCATCCAGTTTTTCTTGGGGCACCGTGATCTTATGCACAGTATCCCGTGACTTCATGCTGCCTGCGAACAGATCGTAATACTGTTCACCATCCACCTCCACCCAGGCAACAGCCGGGTGATTGGTGCTGAACACAATTTGATAGGTATCCTCGACCGCGTATACCACCGGCTCGTATGTAAAACTGCTGCCCAATGTGACTGCGTAACCTTCCAACACAGCAATCAGAATCACCAGCCCGATCAGAATGCATTTCAGCGCTGTGCAGAACCCGCACTTTTTTACCGGCGGGAAGAACAGCAGCAGCGCAAAACCGACAATACACAAGCTGACAAGCAGAGAGAGGAAGAACTTTGGAAGAATAAAATACAGATAGTCGACCGCCCCCAGGATCACCACAACTGCAGAAGCAGCGGTCAGGACGCTAAGCAACACGGTCAGCGTGATCTTAGGCCACTTTTTGTTCCTGAGACCAACAAGATTGATTACCGCAAACACAAGCACCAGCCAAAGGAAAATGCTTATGAAAAGCGGCAAATTCAACATGAACGCGGATGGCTCGGCTGCACCTATGGCCTCCGCAAGCACTTTGGAGATTCCGCTCCAGATCACGCGCATCGCAAACCAAAACAATGCAACGATCAATGCCCAAAACGCACAGATCGTATTCCACCGGTTTTTCCTGACGAATTCCAACATATATTTGCCTCCTGCCTTTTGCTTATGTTTTTTGCATTATATCGGATTTTTCTGATATTTACAATATTTTTCCGCAAACAAAACAGCAATTTGTAAGGGAAACCTTTGCGACGCATCATAAACGGCATCTACAACCGTGCGCCCCATATCGTTGCGTTACTCAACCAATTGTTGAATTCCGGTTGTATATGGTCTCGAAGGCTGGTTGCTTGACTGGCAACGCTGTCTGTGTTAGAATCGGATCAAAGAGGTGAGCACATGCACAAAAAACTGTGGAATAAAGACTTTGTCTTATTATTACAGGGAAATACCGTCAGCACCATTGGCGACCTGATGTACAGTGTTGCCATCGGTTACTGGGTTTTTGAGAAGACCGGCTCCAGCGCTTTGATGGGCATTATGTCCGCTGTTTCCATGTTCGTGACAATGTTTTTGTCCCCGTTCAGCGGCAGCATTGTAGACAAGTGCAACCGAAAAAGGGTGCTGGTGGGCATGGACCTGCTGCAGAGCGTTGTGATGCTGACCATCGGCGTTTTGGCCTACCTGGATAAGCTGAATGTACCGGGAGTGCTGATCGCGGCATTTTTGGCGGCCTTTGGCAGTGTGTTTTATTCCCCTGCAGTGAGCACACTGATGATCGACATTATTCCCCATGATGATATGGTGCGGGGAAAATCCATCTTCTCAGGAATGAACTCTGTGATCAATATGGTGGGCACGGCCCTGAGCGGTGTGATGGTTGCATTTCTCGGGGTGCCGCTGATCGTGGTGATCAACGGTTTGAGCAACCTTTACAGTGCTGTCACGGAGCTGTTTATCCATGTTCCGAAAACGGTACAGCAGGGAACGCCGGTGACAGTCAAGGGAGTCCTGAAGGATTCCAAAGCTGCCGTAAAGGAAATATTTGCAGATCCATGTCTGCGGCTGTTTGTGTCATGTGCCTTGATATTGAATCTGTTGGGCGCGGGACCCATGACCCTGGTGCTGCCCTTTTGCATGGAAAAAGGCTTTACCGTGGATATGTACGGCTACTTAATGTCTGTTTGGACGGCGGCAATGCTGATCTGCGTGGTGTTGCTGGGCGTGGTGAAGCTGCAGCCAAAGGCACGCTATCTGGCGATGGCAATTGGCTTTTCCGCTTCCGGTGTGTTTTTGATCCTAGCATATTTGTCCAACCATTTTCTGCTGATGTGTGTGCTGGCCTTTATTGGCGCGTTTTTGAACTGCGCTGGAAACACGGTGTTCAACGCGTCACTGATGCTGGCGCTTCCGGAGAAAAACCGTGGCGCGATCCTGGGATTTATCAGTTCCGCGTCTGTGGGCGGATCGGCACTGTCAGCGGTGCTGTACGGTGTGCTGGGCGATATGTTCCCGCTGGATTTGGTGTTCGCGGTGGGCACCGGGATCTCTCTGATACCGATGCTGTACATGTGCCTGCATCCCCGGGCGAAAGAATTTGTTTTATCCAATTGAACAATAAAAAAGAGGAGACACAGCAAAGCGCTGTAACGAATGCGTGCATCCCGCGAGGGATGCACTTTTTTCGTAAAATGAGCATAACAAATAGGCTTCCTGAAAATGCTTACAAGCGGCTTACCCGGTTTTGGGTACTTTGTCAAATGCTTTTTGACATTCTTAAAAAGTTTCCCTATGCCACAAGAATGCAGCACAGGGGTATGCGCGCGGTAAATTGAACGATATTGGGCGTTTTTATGATAGCAGAACCAGTACACACACGCAAGCCGCCAACAGCAGTGACAAATATCGTGCGGGATTTCTGTTTTCATTTACAATTCGCAGTCCCTATGTTATAATGGTTGCAGATTGGAGATGATGACTATGACACTGATCGAATGCTTTGACCGTACTGTCTTGGAGAATATTGCCGGCACGCTGTATCTGCGCCCTGATAACCTGATTATCGTTGGCG
The DNA here is from genome assembly GCA_045578895.1 of Faecousia sp. GTDB lineage: Bacteria > Bacillota > Clostridia > Oscillospirales > Oscillospiraceae > Faecousia. Next base: position 7,727 of record JAZNLC010000072.1, read on the forward strand.
AAGCCGATAAAGTTTCTCCCTTTCTTCCCCGGCTGTCCGAGTTGCTGGAAAAGAGAAATATCAAAACAGACATTTCCCTGTGCGACATCACCGGGATGACGATCCACCAAATTGCCCGCGCACTGGAAAAATTGATCGATCCGAAGGAACAATATGTCATTGACCTGACCGGCGGAGAGGAGCCGGTGATCCTGGCTGTCGGTGCTATGCTGGGAAAATCCGAGGAAGCACGGAACATTTCCGTTCAGAAGTTCCGCTTTCTGCTGCCGGAGGCTACCAATTGTGGCGGAGATCTGCAAGCAGCCAACGGCTGCCGTACCTTTTTGACGGTAGAAGAGCTGATCCGGCTTCACGGCGGTGGCATCCACCCGCTGATCAATCAGCCCGCTGCCCAGTATACCGCCAAACATATCGACCGGCTTTGGTCTATTGTCGCGGATGATCCCGGCGCATGGAACGACCGCCTTCCTGTATTGGCAGAATTTGAAAAGCGGTCGGAGTCTAAAGGGGAAATTGTCATTTCCCGTGCCAAGCTGGAATCGGAGATCAAGAATTTTGAAACAAAAGAGGATGATTTTCTGGCATTGATGCGGCAGTTCAGCCGAAAGGGCATTATTGAAGACCGCAGCAGTTGGGACACCATCCGCTACCGTTATACATCAGACCTTTACCGCTATTGCACAAGAAAAGCCGGAAATGTGCTGGAAGTGAAAACGCTTTTGGAAGCCCGCTCCATGCGGGATAACGGACAGCCCTTCTTTGATGATTGTGCCATGGGTGTCTCCATCGATTGGGACGGCAAGTTCCACGGGAAAGACACCGGCATTCCGGATACACGAAATGAGATCGATGTAATCGTTACCAAGGGCATGCATTCACTGTTTATCTCCTGCAAGAACGGTTTTATCGGGGAAGAGGAGCTGTACAAACTGCATACTGTGGCTGAGCATTTCGGCGGCCCCTATGCCGGAAAGATGCTGATCGCTACGGAACTGGACCAAAAGTCTGCCGCTTCCAACCGCGCCTTTGCGCAAAGAGCCCGGGATATGGGCATTATCCTGATTACCGATGCCGCCGAACTGGACTCCAATGAATGGCAGGCTGTTTTCCGCAGCGCCATGCATTGATTTCATTCACTGCAAAAGGAGGCTGCTATGCTGACAAAACTATATCCAACTGTCCAATTCCGAAAAAACACATGGGAGATCGATGAATTTGATTGTGCCAGCATTTTTTTGCTGGAAGGCACCGAACGAGCTATGGTCATCGACCTGGGCATGGGTATCGGTGATCTCAGAGGCGCCATTGAAATGATCACGGACAAGCCATTGATCGCTGTGATCTCTCACGGGCATGTGGATCACACCGGTCACGCCCGACAGTTTGACGAGGTTTGGATCCATCCGAATGATATGGGCAAACCTATGCCGCAAAGCCTTGCGCGGCGGGTATATGACACCCGATGTATTGCCCAACGGCAAAAAGGTGCGATCGGTGCGCCCTATAATATGTTCCGGCTTTACGGCTATGATATCGATGTGGATCTGCGTGACCCCGCGCCCAACGAGAATGAACCCGTTGTTCGTCCTTTGCAGGACGGTCAGCAGTTTGATTTGGGCGGACGCGTCGTAACCGCTTTCGATTGTCCCGGCCACAGCCCCGGAGAAATGGTGTTTTTGGATTCTCAAACCCGGTGTCTGTTCGTAGGGGACGCGCTGAACTATAACCTCGGCATCGCCTCTACACCCGTAGAAACTTCTTTGCGGTACTTGAAGCGGCTGCAGAGTATGGCCGATCAGTATGACGGCATTTGGAACGGTCACCATGATTTCCGTGCCTTAGGCGCGCCATTGGAAGAGGATTGTCTGCCCAATGCTATTGCCCTGTGCGAAGATATTTTGGCAGGTCACTACAGCCCCGTGGAAGTCCCCAGTTTTTGGGGTCAGCCGATGCCGCTGGGCGCAGCCAAGCTGCCTAATCAGGCACCGCCCATGTTCCCCGGGCAGGTCCAGCAGAGCCAAAAACGGGTTACCGTCCGTCGGGGCAGAAACTTCCTGACTTTCGACCCCGACAACATTTGGGAAATCAAGTAAACGCAAATGCACCGGCTCAGCCGGTGCATTTTTATTATAAGATAATTTCATCACCATCGTTAGGGATCAGCAGTTTAAAGGCATACCTTGGCGCAAGTTCCTCAATCTGTGGAATCTTTTCCAAAGGGAAAATATGGGACACCGCGAAATAGTCCGCATCCACCCGGTCCATACAGTTTTTTAGCCGATCTACCGTAAAATGGGCGCACTCCGTCAAAATCAGGTCAAAGTGCTGCCGGTAAGCAATTTCCGGAAAATCCTTCTCATCCGGCTCGTGGGACAAATCGCCGGTATAAAGGATGTGCTTTCCTTCCGCTTCGATGGCAAATCCATAGGAGCGCTTTTCCGGATGGTTGATATGCTGTACCGGAATTGCGGTGACCCGGATCACACCGTCTTCAAAAATAACGCCCGGCTGGATCACATGAAAACGGACTCTGCCGTCTGTAAAGTAGGCATCTTCGCAATCTCTGCCGTAAATACGAAGCACTCGCTCCGTCACTTCATCCGGTAAAAACGCATCGATGCTGGTATCTTTATAATACCAATCGAACAGATTCAGCATCGTAACGCCTCCGTCGATATGGTCGCCGTGGAAGTGGCTGCAGAAAAAGGCCTTCACCTGCTTCATATCCGCGCCGCGCTGCAGCAACAGATTGGTCACCGGTGCGCCTGCGTCAAAAACATACAGATTATCACCAACCTCCAGCAGATAACAGCTGGTAAACCGGTCTGCTGCGGGGACACCGTGGCTGGTTCCCAAAAAAGAAAACCTCATTGTGTTCGCCTCCTTGCCACTTTCTTACCATAGTCCGCCTAATAAGTCAATACGGGGAAATAAAAGTTTTTTGTCGGGACTTGGTTTTTTCCCAAGCATCGTGTATAATGCTGTTAACTCCAAAAAAGAGAGGCCGTTGATATGAAACTATTGAAGATTCTCAAGGAATACGCCGTTGTTGCAGTAGGCACCTTTATTGTTTCCATTGCCGTCTATTTCTTCATGCTGCCTAGCCATATCTCTGTTGGCAGCGGTGCCGCTTTGGCAATGGTTTTGAGCAACTTCATTCCCCTGTCGGTTTCTGCCATCACCATGATCATGAATGTGGGCTTGCTGATTTTGGGATTTCTGCTGATCGGCCCGGAATTTGGCGCGAAAACCGTGTTCAGCACCATCTTGCTGCCCGTATTTTTGGCCATTTGGGAGATTGTTCTTCCCAACCAGCCATCTATTACCCAGGATCCTATGCTGGATACCGTTTGCTATATTCTGGTTGTTGGTATCGGTCTTTGCATTCTCTTTACTAATAACGCTTCTTCCGGCGGCCTTGATATCGTGGCAAAGATCATGAACAAGTACCTCAAGATGGATGTCGGTCAGGCTATGTCCATTTCCGGTATCGTTGTGGCCCTCTCTTCCATTTTGTGCTATGACACCAAAACTGTTGTACTCAGTGTGCTGGGTACTTTCTTCGGCGGCATCGTGGTGGATTATTTCATTTTCGGCATCAATATCAAGCGCCGGGTATGTGTCATCTCCACAGAGCTGGATACCATCGTGGATTTTGTCCTGCATGATCTGCACAGCGGTGCCACGCTCAATGAGATCATCGGTGCTTACGATCATACCCCCCGCCGGGAAATGATCACTATCGTGGACAAAAACGAATACCGCCAGCTGATGGATTTCATCCACAAAACAGATGCCAAGGCATTTGTCACCGTCTACTCCGTCAGCGATATGCGCTATCAGCCTAAAAAGTAATTTCCCGATATCCTATCTATGAAAGCAGGATCTATCTATGCAATTTAACAGCGTTGGCTTTCTGTTTTGTTTTTTGCCGCTGTTCCTGATTTTTTACTACTGCGTCAAAGAAAAACTGCAGACCCCCATTTTGATTCTGGGCAGTTTGTTGTTTTACGGTCTGTCTGCCGGAGGTCACTACTGGTGGGTGCTCTTGCTGGTGGTGATCACCGGATCGTCCTACTTTGTTCAGCGCGGGTTGGAAAAGCCGAAGTCCACAGCGGTCTTTGTCCTTTGGATGGTATTTCTCAGCGGCATTCTGATCTTTTTGAAAGTTTTTCAGGGCGGAAAACACTTGCCTGCCGGTGTCAGCTTCTATTTGTTCCAGATCGCTGCCGTTTTGGCGGATGTCTACCGCAGAAAGATCCCTTCCTATGAAAGTGCCTCCCTGTTTTTCAGAGACATCACCATGTTCCCCAAGCTTCTTTCCGGTCCGCTGATGGATCCCGGAAAGCTTCGCTCCATGCCCAATGCCACGCAGCCCATCGCCCGCAACATCCATGACGGTCTGCAAACGCTGATTCTCGGCTTGGCTTTGAAAGTCATTCTTGCCAACAATTTGGGCGGCCTTTGGGCCCAGCCTGCCGTCACAGGCTATCAGTACATTTCCACCCCGGCTGCCTGGATCGCGATTGTTTCTTTCGCCATGCAGCTGTATTTGGATTTCTTCGGCTACAGCCTTATGGCCATCGGTATCGGCAGAATGCTGGGCTTTGAGCTGCCACCCAATTTTTTGGAGCCTTATGCCGCCCGTTCTGTCAGTGACTTCTACCGCCGCTGGCATGCCACTTTGGGCGCATGGTTTAAGCAGTATGTCTATATTCCCCTGGGCGGCAACCGGAAAGGCCTGCTGCGCACTCTGCTGAATATGGCCGTAGTGTGGCTCTTTACCGGCTTGTGGCACGGTGTGGGCGGTAATTATCTGCTGTGGGCCGGTTTTTTGTGTTTTTTGATCATCAACGAGCGGCTGTGGCTGGGTAAGCTGCTGGAAAAGAGCAAGGTGTTCAGCCACTTCTATGTGGTGATCATGATCCTGCTGAGCTGGATTCCCTTTGCTATTGGAGATTGGGATACCATGGTGCTGTTCATTGGCAGACTCTTCGGGCAAATGGGCACACCTACGGATCCTACCGATTACCTGCAATGGCTGGATATGTACCGCTGGCTCCTGCCGGTCAGTCTGCTGGCCATGACCCCTTTGCCGGGCATGCTGTGGAAGAAGATCAGGCACACCCTTTGGGCAGATCTGATCGTATTCGTCCTTTTCTGGGTGGTAGTGTACTACCTGGCAACCACCGCGCAGAATCCATTCCTGTATTTCCAGTATTGAGGTGCTGCCTATGAAAAAATACTTTCTTCTGCCGATCCTGCTGGTCATTTCTATGCTGGTTTTGGCGGCAACCGGTGCGTACCTGAAATACGATCTGTTTACCACGCTGGAAATGAACACTTCGGAAAGCATCATCACGCTTCCCTTTGTGCTGCTGACGGATGAGCAGCTGGCTTTCCGTTTTACCACCCGTTTGGATGCATACCGCGATCCCACGGAGCCTGTGCAGGAGACAACACAGCCCACTACAGAACCGACACTGCCCCCGGAAACGGAAGCGCCTGCGGTGCCTGCCGAAACAGAACCCATTCCCACGGAAACCGAATCGACGGAGCCGCCCTATATTGAGCTGGATGACAGCTGGTTTGACGATGTGCTGTTTATTGGAGAATCCCGGGTGGCTTGTATGCGAAACGCTGCCCGTCTCGGCAATGCAGATTACTTTTGCGCCTCCAGCGAAACGGTGTTCAGTATCTTAAAGTTGGAAACAGCAGACCGAAATTTTGGCAAGCAGTCTTTGAAGAGTCTTCTTAGCCGTAAGCAGTACGGCAAGATTTTCATTCATTTGGGTATCAATGAGTGCAGCAATTATCCGGAGGATTTTGCGCTGCAGTATCAGAACATCATCGACCTGATTCACTCCTTGCAGCCGGATGCCTATATCATTCTCCACTCCATCATGCCGGTCACCAAGGGATATGCTTCCGAGCCCAGATTGCAACCTTCCAGTATTGCCCGGTACAACGAAAAAATCCAGTCTCTTGTAACAGACGATCGTATACGCTACCTGGATGTTGCCCAGTGGTGTGCCGACGAAGAGGGCTACCTGCTTCCCGAGCTGACCAATGATGGCTGCCACCCCCACGCAGAAGGCAACGAGCTGTGGGCACAGTGGATCAAAGAAGCGTGCGGCTGGTTTAACATTCCCTGATCATCAAAAAAGAGAGGCCACACAGCACCAATATCATTAAGCGCACTTAGCGCATACCCTTATGCTGCATTTTCTGTGGCACAGGGGGTGCCGGTGGCGGGACTCGAACCGGCACCCATTACGCAAAGTAGCGTTTCAAACTTGAAGTGCAGATTTGATCATATTACCGACAAAGGCACCCGGCAGCGGGTGCCTTTTCCAGTTCCGGTGTATGCGAAAATGGATACTATCAGATGGAACTAAATTGGAAGGGGATAGACAGAACACGCAAGCGTAAATCTATCAGCACAAGACGCACAGTAGAGGGCAAGCCTAATGGCGTAACTCGGCACTTTTCCTTACTGCTGGAAAGGAAAGGTCTAAATGATACATTTTTGCGATCTGCGCCATAGTTGCACCAGCCTGGTGTATGCCGGCGGTGTGGGGTTAAAGGAGATTTGGGACATAGTGATATCGGAACAACCACCAACATCGATACGCATTTAGATTATGCAGGAAGATAGAATCCGCCAATACCTTAGGATTATTCCGTAGAAATCTATCGGCTAGAACGAGAGAATTCCTGTATTGCTTTTAGACATTATATTCAGATCTGCACATTCAGTTCCCTTAGTTCATATATTAGGACGATGCCATGAAGGAAAGGGGAGGGCAGCATGACCATAAAGCAAAAGCAATGGCAGCTATACTATCTCGGATATTATGGCGGCGAGATCGACGGGATTTGGGGAGCAGGATCCAAAGCTGCCACCGTCAGCTTTCAAAAGGACAATGCGCTGGATGCTGATGGCATTTTTGGAACACAGACGATTGCAAAGTCTACAGAGATTATCAAAGCCATTCAGAAGGTGATCACGGATGGTAAGATTGCCATTGATGGCCTTGCCGGGCAGGAAACAAAGGACGCTACCGTCCGGTGGCAGGCAGAACATGGATTGACCCCAGACGGCATTGCAGGGGTGAACACGCGCGCAAAAATCACGGAAGAATCCGATGATGAGGACGATGATTGGTGGCGTAATATTCGATACTTCTCCAGAAAAGAATTTGCCTGCAAATGCGGCCAATACTGCGACGGTTACCCGGCGCAGATGCAGCGCGGTGTGGTGGAACTCGCGGACAGAGCGCGTGAAGAACTGAAAGGTGTGGGATTCGTATCCAGCGGGCTTCGATGTCCCCAGCATAATGCCAATGTAGGCGGTGTGTCAGACAGCCGACACTTAAGCGGTAAGGCAATTGACCTGCGCATTGAAGGGAAATCCGCAAGGCAGACACTCACCTGGGCACAGAAGCAGCCGGAAGTGCGGTATGCTTATGCAATTGATGCGTACTATGTTCACATGGATATCGAGTAATCACAAAGCAATTTGAGCGGTCCGGCGGCTGGTTGTTGTGTCAGATGATGTCGAAATCACATAAGATGAAGTACAAATTTCATATGAGGAGGGATTTTGTTGAACAGATATCATAGTTTCGATGATGGAAAGTGTGATCCGCAATTCGATGATAATTCGTGCAAACGCCACCATCCGAAAGAATATGGCTGCACGGACAGAGAGCACAGTTTCTGCTGTATGAATTGCCCACCGGGACCCGCCGGTCCGCAGGGTCCGGTGGGTCCGAGAGGACCGGCAGGTCCGCAAGGTGTTCCCGGAGTCAGAGGCCCTGTGGGTCCGCAAGGCCCTGAAGGAGTCTCCGGTCCCGTTGGTCCCCAAGGTCCTGTCGGTGATACCGGTCCGGTTGGTCCGCAAGGGCCTGCCGGTGTAGCCGGACCTGCAGGCCCTCAGGGTCCTGCCGGTGTAGCCGGCCCCGTTGGTCCGCAGGGTCCTGCCGGTGAGACCGGTCCCGTTGGTCCGCAGGGACCCTCCGGTATAGCAGGTCCCGCAGGCCCACAAGGTCCTGCGGGGGTTGCCGGGCCAATTGGTCCACAGGGACCGACAGGTGAAGCGGGGCCTATGGGTCCACAGGGTCCTGCCGGTGAAACAGGTCCCGCTGGTCCTCAGGGTCCTGCCGGTGTCGCTGGCCCTGCAGGTCCGCAAGGCCCTGCAGGTGTAGCCGGCCCCGTTGGTCCCCAAGGCCCTATCGGTGAAACCGGTCCTGCAGGCCCGCAAGGTCCTGCCGGTGAAACGGGCCCTGCTGGCCCGCAAGGTCCTGCCGGTGAAACGGGCCCTGCTGGTCCTCAAGGTCCTATCGGTGAAACCGGTCCTGTAGGTCCTCAAGGTCCTGCCGGTGAAACGGGTCCTGCAGGTCCTCAGGGCCCTGCCGGTGGAGTGTTAAACTATGCAGATTTCTTTGCGTTAATGCCTCCTGACAACGCTGCAACCGTAGCACCCGGTACGGATGTGAGCTTCCCGCAGGATGGCCCCAACAGTGGAACCGGCATTTCCCGATCTGGTCCTGACTCGTTCAATTTGGCAGAAATCGGCACTTACCAGGTATTGTTCCAGGTAAGTGTGACCGAAGCCGGACAGCTGATCTTGACCTTGAACGGTGAAGATTTGCCATATACGGTAGCAGGTCGCGCAACAGGAGTCTCCCAGATTGTTGGAATGGCAATTGTAGAAACGACAGTAATCAACTCTGTTCTTACTGTGCGGAATCCCGAAGGAACCGCGGCAGCTCTGACAATCACCCCGTTGGCTGGCGGAACTCGGCCAGTCTCCGCGCACTTGGTAATCACGCAGATCCAATAACCTCTTGATGACTGCAGCACCATTCCAAACCGGAATGGTGCTGCTTATTTCGTGCAGTTAAGCAATTCAAATCCGAGCCGTGCTCCGACATGGTACGGGTGTTCATAACGGACTTGACTTAAACTAACAAAAAATCGGCAGAAACACACATATTCCTCCGTAGATTCGTCATTTCACGAAGCTTTTAGTAAAATGACAGCAGAAAAACAAAAGGAGGAACCAATTATGAAATCTACATACGAAACCATGGGTGGCAACTACCGACAGAGTGGTGATTATATGCTGCCCAACCTTGAAGTACCGGAGTGTCCGAAGGTAGGTGTTTGGGGTGAACGCCGCCGCAAGTACCTGCGTGAACATCAAAAAGCACTTTACACCGCAATGATGCTTAGCGATACACTAAATGCCCACCTTGAAGAAGCAGACCGTACCGCCACAGAAATGTATGATCGCATAACCTCACAGTTGGCAGAACAAGAAGGCATTACGGAACAGCTGAAGACCACCAATCAAATGGAATGGGTACAGCAGATGAATAATGTCCGCAATCGTGCCGCAG
>JAZNLC010000073.1:0-4093 GCA_045578895.1 Faecousia sp.
CAACACTCGCCGGGAGTTCTTTAGAGTTTCTCTTGACGAAATTAAAGCTGTTGTGAAACAGAACTTTGATCAGACTGTTGACTTTGTGGATGTTCCTCTTGCAGAGCAATATCGTCAATCTGAACTAATGCGGAAATAAAAACGAAAGAAGATACATAATGAAAGTTGGAATCAGAAAACCGTCAATCAAGAAATCTATTTCTGCGCGTACAACGGGCAAAGTTAAACGCAAGCTAAAAAGACTGACCAACCCGTTTTACGGAAAAAAGGGGATGGGTTGGATTAAGAATCCTAAAAAAGCCCTCTCTAATAAGATTTACAGGAAAACAACAGTATCTGCAAAGGATGCTGGGGGATGCTTATTCGCTTGTATTTGGTATCCAATGTATTGGTGCTGCATTCTTATGTGGTGGATGATTAAGTACACCTTTTTGGGAATGTGGTGGCTGGGCGTATTAATCGTCAACGGCATCATCGCACTTGTCGAATGGATTATCAACCGCAATGCAACTGACTCCCCAGAAGGAATTACAAATTTAGCAATTGAAACAGAAGAATGATTTAAAAGGCAAGTTGGTGATTAACAACTTGCCCTTTAAAAATGTAGAATAGTAAGGAATATAACCGACGGTCCGGCAAATATCAGAATTTGTCGAAAATGCGAGAAGTCTTAAAATACGGTATTTTCGACATTTCGTCTATGTCAAGTTAAGGACTGCGGTTGCGATGTGTAAAAACCTGCCTTTTGCCCAAGAATACGCATAAAATCTGCAAAAAAACACAAAATTCTTTTGTCCCCTACTTGACACAGAAGTGAGCGGCAGCCCCATCATCCAAGATAGAAAACTGGTCGGCGCTGTTACGCATGTTCTTGTGAACGATCCAACGACGGGTTACGGCATCTTCATTGAAAATATGTTAGATGCTGCTGCATAGCAAAAGCGCACACCTGCAAGGTGTGCGCTTTTCAATCAATATGTACGACTGAATCAACTGACATTTTCCTGTATGAAATCGATGAGTTTTTTCACATTTCCAAAGTAGTCTCTTTCCCGATAGTAAACATATACGGTGTAGTGTTCCATAAAGTCTGAAACATTTAAGTTCCTGATTTCCATTTTGTCATTTCCGTTGCCGGGAAGAATGCTTTCTCTGCCGATACCGATCCCCATACCCATTGCCACCAACTTATCATAACATTCTATATCATTACAAAACGCGGCGATTTTCGGGTGAAACCCCTTGCGAATACAAGCATTGGTTAATATTCTGTGCATATTACTTTCCTGGTCCATAGAAACGAAGGCCCGGTCACAAAGATCCGACAACGAAATCTGCTTCCCACAGAGCGGGTCTCCGGAAGAACACCTTAAATGCAGGCGCAGGCTGTACAGTTCAAACTTTCTGAAATCTGAGTAAATTTCTTTGTCGTCATCCATAATAATATCGTAGTCATCGTCGCCGCTGAAAGCGATTCTGAATGCCACATTGGGATGGATCGTGTTGAATTTGCTCAGCAGGTTGGTAACCTCCCGGCGCATCCCACGCACCAACACTTTGATCTCCCGCTTGTCGACGTTCTCTGCGGAAATGTCCTCCACTGCTTTATCCAGTTCTGTAAAAACGGTGCAAAGAGCCTGCTGAAGCCGTCGTCCCTTGGCATTCAAAGCGATACGGTTATGGGTTCTGTCAAACAGTTTGCAGCCCAGCTCCTCCTCCAGTCGCCTGACAGACGAAGAAACCGCGGTTGTTGGAACACCGAAGATCTTTGCAGTGCTTGAAAAATTCTCATTCTTTGCGCTCAGAAAAAAATAACGAAGTTGTAATAATTCCATATCTGTGCTCCATTTAGGTTCTTTCTTCTATTTTACTACATAATTTATAGTTAAGCAATACCATTATAGTTGATTATTTACAGTTATCTTCTGCGTCACTATACTAAAAATATAAACATGGAATAAGGAGTGGCATTATGAACCGAACCGAAATAAAATACCTGACACTGTCCCAGGAAGACCTGATTGAAGCAGGTGCATTTGATTTTCAATTGGCGATAGGGGCATTAAAGAAAAGTCTGTTTTTATTTAAGGATGAACGCATTCTGTTCCCGGACAAGATCGTGCAGATTTTCAAGGAGGAAACCCAGGAGCGCATCAACTGCCTGCCTGCAACCCTGCTGGATGATAAGATCTGCGGAGTGAAATGGGTATCCGTATTTCCTCCCAATCCCCGGCGGTTCGGTGTGCAGAACCTTTCTGCCATCATCGTGCTGTCGGAAATCGAAAAAGGCTTCCCTGTGTGCGTGATGGATGGCACTCTGTGCTCCAATATTCGGGTTGCCGCCATGGGCGCAACTGCCGCTGAGGTCCTGGCCCGCAAGGATGCCGAGTCAATTGGTTTCATCGGTGCCGGCGAACAGGCCAAGATGCACCTGTTGGGTATGAAGGCGGTCCGTCCTTCTCTGAAGATCTGCAAGGTTGCGGCTGTAAGTGAGGCTGAAGAGCAGGCCTTTATCCGCGACCTGTCCAAGCTGCTGCCGGATATGACCTTTGTCAGCTGCAAAACCGTGCTGCAGGATGCCATTACCGATTCCGATATTATCGTCACTGCCACCAGCGCCCAGGCACCGCTGCTGAAAGCCGAATGGATCAAAAAGGGTGCATTCTACAGCCATATTGGCGGCTGGGAGGACGAATACGAGGTCGTTAAAAAGGCAGACAAGATCGTGTGTGACGACTGGGAAACTGTCAAGCACCGCACCCAGACCGTATCCCGTTGCTACAAGGACGGTGTTATCAGCGATGCCGACATTCACGGCAATCTGATTGACATTCTCTCCGGAGAAAAGCCGGGCCGTGAAAGCGACGATGAGTTTATCTACTTCGATGCCGTTGGTCTGTCCTATGTGGATGTGTCCATCGCTTATGCTATGTACAACAGAGCAAAAGAAGCAAATCTAGGCAGTTGGTCCTATCTTCAGGAAAAGATGATCTTCGAGAAGGATCTTACCGATAAAGTAAAACTCTGATGCTTGCGTCTTGCATCCTAACTTGGTGTTTTTTTAGAAAGCAAAGCCTCCGGACAACCGGAGGCTTTGCCTATTTAGAAAGAAAAACCGACGGTCCGGCAAATATCAGAATCCGTCGAAAAGCGAGAAGTCTTAGAATGCAGTATTTTCGACATTTCATCTATGTCAACTTAGGGATTCTTGTTGCGCTATATAAAAACGTCCTTTTTGAGTGTACGGTATAAAAACTCAATTTTCACGCAAATTCTTTTGTCCTACCCTTGGCATCAGCATGAGCGGCTCACCGATTATCCAGGACGGCAAACTGTGGGCGCGGTGACTCATGTTCTTGTAATCGATCCCTCCACCAGTTACGGCATCTTCATTAAAAACATGGTGGATGCCGCGGTATCATGTGCAAATACTCTCCGCAAAACAGAGGCGACCGGGTTCAGGCGTTTTGCCTGAACCCGGTCATTGCGATTAGTCTTCTAAACGAAACCACTCGGGATGATCCGGATCGAATCGATAGAGCTTCAGATCGGTAAAGTGCAGATTCTCTTCATTGATGGCACCGTTTTGAGAAATATAGAATTCTCCGTTTCCAAGGGACGCGATTCCCGTAGAACCCCACCTGAAATGAGAGCCGTAGATCCTGCCGTCTTTCTGCCCCTCTCCGATTTTAGCAGCGGTCAAAAGCAGTCCGGTTTCCCCTGGCCTGCCTTCCAGCGGGGCTTTCTCCGCTGGGATCGCACCGTCAATGGCAAACATACGGAAATTCTCAAAGGCGGGTTTCGCTCCCGGATAAACAGCGGTAAACCAGTAACGGGTATAGGGATCGTATTCTAAGTTTTGAATTCCCCAGTTGGTATTACCGGTGTAGAAGAAATATCTCTCTTCGCAGGCTTCCGGTCCGTTATGATGGGGCTGCAGTTGGGTCAGGGGCTGACCGTAGGTATCGAAGATAGAAAGATCGTACTGCAGCAGCACCTGATGATCATTATCGCTGCGGGTCAGATCTTTGCGGATACCCTCCGCAAGAAACAGTTTCTTGGGACTGTTCGCATCCGCGCCAAAAACCGGGCC
>JAZNLC010000074.1:0-4339 GCA_045578895.1 Faecousia sp.
CACACGCCCGCAAAGGAGTCTGTCAGCCGCCTCTCTCATTCGCAGCATTCGATTTAAGCAGGTTGTCCCACCGTCTTTCGGTGCGTTCGTGTAATCGACCAGGAGATTGAACAGGCAATGAGTAAAAGCGGTCGCCATTATTTTTATCAATCAGGAGGTAATTCAAATGAACGCTGTTGGTATCGATGTGTCCAAAGGCAAGAGCACGGTGGCTATTCTCCGGCCTATGGGTGAAGTTGTGCAGACACCTATCGATGTCCCTCACGACGCTGTCAGTCTGGAACGGCTGGCGTATCAGATCCTCTCCCTCGGTGAAAACACCAGGGTAGTCATGGAAGCAACTGGCAGATACCACGAACCTGTTGCTATGGAATTACATGACCGGGGAATCTTTGTGTCCGTTGTAAATCCCTTGGCAATCCACGGCTATTGCAGCGGTGGAACTGTTCGTAAGGTTAAGACCGACCAAAAGGATTCTCTCAAAATCGCAAAATTTGCACTTGACCATTGGGTGGATTTGCGAGAATATACACCTATGGACGCTGTTAGACAACAATTAAAAATCTTTAGCCGCCAGTATAACCTCTACATGAAGTCCAGCATTGCTCTGCAAAGCAATCTTATCGCACTGACCGACAAAGTGTTCCCCGGTGTCAATGAGATGTTTAAGAGCCCGGAACGCCCTGACGGACACCAAAAATGGGTAGATTTTGTCACTACCTTCTGGCATTGTGAGTGTATTAGCCTGGTTAGTGAGAATGCCTTTACAGAACGCTACCAAAAGTGGTGTAAGCGGACAGGCTATAATTTCTCTGCCGCTAAAGCTTCCGATATTTATATCGAAAGCCTGGGCCACATTGTTACGCTGCCCAAGAACAACAACACCAAGCTGCTGATCCAGACGGCTGCCAAGGAGCTGACCGCAATGAATGAGCTGCTGGCTGTTGTGAGGGCAGAGATGGTGCGTCTGGCAAAGGAATTGCCCGAGTATGAAACTGTCCACAACATGTATGGTGTCGGTGACACCACTGCAGCCCAACTTATGGCTGAGATTGGGGACATCCGCAACTACCCGCGCAGAAGCGCTCTTGTAGGCTTTGCAGGCGTTGATCCGGAAGTTGACCAGTCTGGCAAAAAGGATAGTAAGAGTAATCCTTCTACGAAGCGTGGTTCGCCTCACTTGCGGAAAACTCTGTTCCAGATCATGTCCGTCTACCTGCGCTTGGCACCCCAAGACGAGGCTGTGTATCAGTTCCTGGACAAGAAACGTGCTGAGGGCAAACCCTACTACGTTTACATGACAGCTGGCTCTAACAAGTTCCTGCGGATCTATTACGCACGGGTCAAAGCGTGTATGACAAAGCTCGAAGCACCTGCTGAGGCAGCCGACGAAAACGCCTGATTAACTGCGGCTATATTCAGCCGATGAACGCTCCGGTTCACCGGCAGCTTTGCTATGCTCTTTTTGTTCCACTGCTCGCTGTGAAATTTTCTTCATTTAGGGCTTGACTTTTTATTTGCAGACTTCTTTCTGTTACTTCTTTTTAATTGCATCTCTTAATTGGGTAGAGCTGGTACCCTGCGTATACGGGAAATAAACAATCTCAACGCCCTTATCTTTAAAGTATTCCTCATACCGTGCAAATCGCTCTGTTCCTTTGTAGTCGCTACCAACAAATAGCTTGTGATAATGAAGGGCATCATACGCATCACTGTCTTCCGTAAAGGATTCCATCACCAGATCCACATAGCGAACACTCTCTACGATCTGGCAGCGCTCCTCAAAGGGAATATAGGTTTCTTTTCCCTTCCAGGCACCGCTTTTATGGACACCAACGATCAAATAGTCACACTGTGCCTTTGCCCTGCGCAACAGGTTCAAATGGCCGATATGGAACAGGTCAAAGGTGCCGCTCAGATAGCCGATCACCAGCTGCGGCTTTGTGGAAACGCGGCCGCCCTTCAGCTTATAATCATAACTCTCAATGCCATACTGCATAGGATCCTTGCGATACCGCTCTATGACATTTCTATACACCTCGTCGTACTGGGGAATATACAGCAGCTCCCGGGCATACATTCTGCGGATAATCTCACCGGCCACATCGTCGACCTGGCACAGGTCGTTGCCGCCGCCGTTAAAGTTCGTACCCTTCAGGGAACCGGGGGATACATCCAAAATGCGGTTCTCGTAGCCATCGTGGCACAATTCCACATTCAAATTTTCGATGAGGCTGCACAGGCCGAACTTGCTGGCACCATACACGGAAAACAGCGGAGACGCCACATGGCCGGCAATGCTGCCCATCACTGCGCAGTAGAAGGGTGTTTGACTGTGAATCTTATCATAGTACTTTTTAATGATCCGGATAACACCCAGCATATTGCATTCAATGAGTTTGCTTACCTCCGTCTCCAACAGTGCCTCAAAGGGGGCCACGCGGCCGAATCCGGCGGTAATAATCAAGCTGTCAATATCCTGCACAGAATCAAAGTAATCAAACCGATCCTGGGTTAAGTCAATGCGATAAAAAGAGGTTTTTTCAGCAAAGACAGCCTGCTTTTGTATAGGAATATCCCGTTCCTTGGGTTCATCTTTACCGGCAATATATACATGGTCGACACCTTGCTCCAGCAGGCGCAATACCATCGCCAGACCGATTCCACTATTGCCGCCAACAACTAACGACTTACGCATACGCTTATCTCTCTCCTTGTCTTATCCAGTTAATAATTCTTTTTGCAACAGCTTCCGAGGCTTTTCCGGTTTCATTCGTTCCGTAGAACGCCAAAATATCATCGCAATTTTTTATCACAGACTCAGATGTCATAGCAGTAAGTACAGACTCCAGTTCTTCTTGACTCTTTGCTATGTAATAGGGACTATCTTCCATATTGAAGTAGAACCCTCTGTCCTTTTCAACATACGCATCATAATCCGATTGGAAAAGAACCAGCGGCCGGTGGAGCAGCGCATAATCTCCGGCACTGGAAGAATAATCTGTTATCAGCAAATCAGAAATCAAAAGCAGATCTGCCATATCCTCATATGCGCTGACATCTATAATATTTGCATTTTCGGAAATTCCGGACATACCGGATACAGACGGATGCGCACGCACCAAGAATATCCACTGCTTATGTGTCGATGCATTTAGCACAGATAGCGTTTTTACCAGGTCAATATCTTGCTTGGGTTGCAGGGTATTATTCTCCGCATTTTCACGCCGTAGTGTTGGTGCATATAGCGCAATCTTCTTTTCCCCGGATATGTTTAATGTATCCTTTATCTGCTTGATCTTGCTTTCGTCAATGCGCAAGAGCATATCGTTTCGTGGTGTTCCAACCTTTAGGACTTCTCCTTCGTACCGAAACGCACTTCTGTACTGTTGCTCACCATAATCCGAGCCGGCAACAGCCAAATCGCAATACCCGGGCTTCGATTCTGCCACGGAAAAATCCGTCGTGCTAAAGGACGAATCATATAGAACCTTCTTAAAGGCTCGATCACCGTGCCACAACTGGATAAAAAACTGTTTTCTCCCCTTTTTTATCCACGAAAATGTACAATTGTTGACAATACATTTGGATATTGCCATCTGTGCCATAAGCTGATACTTATTATTTATATCAACACAATTTACATATTCCGGTACAATAGTCTTTTTCTTCTCCGGATCCTTGAACAGCCAAATGATCTCAATCTCCGGGGCAAGTTCATGTAATTTCTCGGAAACAGGCTTGGGATTATCCGAATATGAGCCGCCCGAAAAACTCACAAACAACACCCTGTCCTTCATCCCGAAAACCAAACGGCACAGGACAACATAACAATCAACCAAAAAACTTTTAATCTTTTGCTTTAGCACTTCCATTTTTGGCTCTCCTTGACATAATCCGTTTTATCATCTTCAATATGATTTTCCGATAACTAAAGAATACAACCAAAAGATAAACGAGTACTACACCGACTCTGTAGAAAAAGTCTCCGATAGAAAAAGTGTCCGAATACCTTGTAAAAGTGAAGAAAAGTCCTGCTGCAATGAACACCGTTATCCTGGCAAAATTCTTTATAAAATCGAAAAGCTTAAGACCAATATCTTCCACCCGGCGGCTAATACAGTAGATAATCAAAACGCGCACAAGCATAGATACCGCATCCGCAAGAATGGAACCATATGCCCCCCATATTGGAATGAGCACAAAAGAAGCAAGCACATTGATAAAGCTGCTTGTCAGCGTTGCTGTAAACAGTAGCCTTGATGCTTTTTTGTAATAAAACAAAACATTTACATAAAAATAATAGGGAATTTTTATGGCAAATACCATAACAATCAGT
>JAZNLC010000075.1:0-19464 GCA_045578895.1 Faecousia sp.
GAGGCAATGCAGCTGCTGCGTGAAAAATTGAATCAAAAGAATGTTTATTTCATGAACCCGGCCTTTGATATGTAAAAGAAAGCCTCTGCCCAACAACGGCAGAGGCTTAATTATTGATACCAACTTGGTACTAACTGACGCATTCCGTCGTACCACAGCAGCACTTGCATAGCTTGCGTGCGCATCACTTGGATTTCTTCTTCTCCAAAAGGAATGGCCCATGGAAGCGAACTGAGGGTGTTAGAGGAGATATACAGCGCAAGCAGCTTCCAAAAATCAATCGGTACATCACCGTTAAAGTAACCGTCTACCATGCCCGATGCAAATGCCGGCGATGCCTGTGCGGACCAAACAATACGGTTAAATTCCTCCCAGGGATCACCAAAATCATCACGGTCGAAGTCGATGACCGTTAAGATTCCATTGCGATCTATCATCATATTGCCGATATGGTAATCGCCGTGCTGGTAGCACTGGGGTCTGCCGTTAAGTAAGTGTCGGTTTTGCGCAATATACTCCAGGAACGCATCTGCACCCGATTCGTATTTCAGCGGACATTCTTCATACATGGCGATTTTTCGATCAATCTTTGCATTAAAAAGGGTTGCCCAATCTGTTACATTTTCAGGTGCAGGAATCGTATGGATCTTTGCGAGAATTGTTCCTGCATCAAAACCATATCGGTACTGCTCCTTCGTTTCCAAGCCCGTAATAACAGTCGAAGCATCCTGTCCATCAATCCAGCTTTGAATGGAATATACGCCTTCTTTGCACGTACCAAATTCCAAAGGCAGGCACATAGGGATATGTAGAGCTTACAACTCGCACATTTTTTCGTATTCTCTGCGTTTACGCTCCAGTCGGTCAAGGGATGAAACATGAAGCAGATATTTTTCCTCTTCATCGTTAAGTGCACAATATTTCAGGTCTCCTGACCAGCCTTTATGGATAGGAATTCTTTTGTTTATGCGTTGATATATACTCATCATCTACCTCAATAGATTCATGCATGCATGAAAAGTGTCTTCAAACAAGTAGTCCCTCAGCTCATCAGAGGTAACCCACTTGAATCTATCAATCTCCCCTTCCCGTAACTGAGGCGTGCCTGTAACCTCCCCAAGAAAAAATACCAATTCTTTTCTTGCAAAACTGGATATCGGATATTCAATGGATGCCACTCGTTTTCCGTCCAATTGGGCTGATAGCCCCGTTTCTTCCTGCAGTTCCCGCAGGGCGGTTTGTGTTTCCGTTTCTCCCGCTTCCATATGCCCCTTGGGGATACTCCAACATTTAGAAAATGTTTCAAAGACCAATAAGAATTCTTGTTTCCCATTTGTAACCCGGTAAGGTAAGACTCCGCAGGATTTTTCAAAACATGAAATGATGCGTGTCTCAAAGTACTTCTCTTGGAAGCAAACTGCCTGTGCAATTTGCCCCTGATGATATCTCTTGCCGATTGGAGCAACCACTAACTTATCTTCACAATCGTTCAGTCTGCAGATCGCGCCAATAACTTGTCCGTTAAATTCTGAGATCGACTCATCGATGCCCATTATGTACGCATCTTGCGCTTCCCCATCGCCGGCAATGATCCCGGGCATATAGCCATAGTTAATGGGATATTGAATATCGCCATGCTGATAACCTATTGGGCGATCTACGACTATATGAACAGTCTTTCCAATGTAATCAATGATGCTTGTATCAGTACACATGGGATTCCTTTCTATAGTTGAATTCGGGCTTGGTACCAATAAAACGGATTGTTTCTACATTATATGTTATTCAGATCTTAAAAGCAACACTATCATAATTCGTTTTCAAAGCAGCAATATATTGAAAATGAAAGAAAACTTGCATATATTTTTCGCAACCAACGCTATTTACAAGTTGAGCAGTACATTGTAAAATAATGAAAATCGAAATAGAGGGTGATATTCGTGCTTCTAATTAAAAATGCAAATCTTGTTTTGGAAAACGGCATTCTGTGGGATTCAGCAATTCTGGTCGACGAAGACCGCATTCTCCAATTCGGAAAAGAAACTGAACTGTCTGTACCAGCTGATGCACAGATCGTTGAAGCAAACGGCCTGTATGTCGGACCCGGTTTTGTGGATATCCATGTGCATGGTGGCGGAGCTTTTGAGACTTGTCTGGAGCCCTGTGAAGCTGCCGCACACTTCCTGGATCACGGCACTACTACCCTGCTGTCTACCCCGTCTTATCACGATGATTTCCAAATGATGCTTAAAAAAACAGCATGTATTAAAGCAGCTATGGAATCCGGGGGCGCCGGAGATGCCATTGGCGGTATCTATATGGAAGGTCCTTACCTGAATCCGAATTATGGTTCCGCAGCATGGCGCAACCCCTGGCGCTATCCACTAGATCCCCAAGAGTATAAGGCTATGATTGATGCTGCCGGAACAACGGTAAAAGTTTGGGCTATCGGACCTGAGAGGGATGGCATTGAAGGATTTATGCAGTATGCAAAGCAGGTCAATCCTGGTGTGGTCTTCAGTGTTGGTCACAGTGAGGCGACACCCAATCAAATCCGCAGACTAAAGAAATACGGAATCACACTACAAACGCATTCCATGAATGCGACAGGCCGCCTGAAAGCACCGAATGGCACACGCGGCGCAGGTCCTGATGAATACTGCATGATCGACCCGGAAATTTATACCGAGCTGATATGTGATTCCTGTGGTATTCATGTCAGCGCCGATATACAGCGGCTTTTGTTGCATTGTAAGGGTATAGACAAAGTTGTTCTGATTACCGATAGCACAAATGCAAATGGTGAAAATCCAGCACATCTCGCGCATGTTACTGATCTTAATTTTGATGAGCGCGGAGATCTTGCCGGAAGCAAATTGACGATGGATGCCGCCTGCAGAAATATCATGACACACACAAACTGCGGTATCGCTCAGGCCTTCATTATGGCATCTAGAAACCCCGCGCGCGCTATTGGCATGGATCAGGAGATCGGAACAATAGAAATTGGTAAGAAGGCCAATTTGGTAATTGTCGACCATCGTTTCAATGTGGAATCCGTAATTCTAAACGGCAGAATTTGGAAATAAAAAAGGAGATTCATATGATTTCTTGCACCGAGTTCATTCCCGCATACAGCACGCTCTTTACTTATCTCGAAGAAAAATTCGGTCCTGCAGAAGTACCGAAGTACTGGGGTCTTCACTTTGATCCTAAACAATCTGCGCTTTATAAGTTTGTTCAAAAGGAAGGCATTAAAGGTTGCTTTACCTACTGGACAGGGACATTGAATGAGGAAGCCGCTGATTTCACTATGTATTTGAATGAGAAGCGCGGGTATTATCTGCTGGATATGCACCACTGCCCCTCCAAAGGCCGTCTGCTGAAGCTAAAAGACGAGATTGGTGTGGAGCCCTATCATGGATATTGCCTGCACTGCGACCACTATAGAGCCGCCATAGAGGCTTGTGGGCTTTGCTACATTTTCAACTGTGTTGGTGCAGACAAGGCATCCTGTTCTATTATGATTTACGATCCCAAGGTTTTCGGCGGTCAGCTAATTGTTGATAATGATACACAGATCATGGACAGAAGAGCATCTGATAATGAATACTTCCACAGAGCTTTCCACGGTAGCTTGAATAAGGGTATTGAGTATTTGGCAGAAACCTATGGTGAAGCGGATGTAGAAGCCTATCTCAGCAAATTTGCGCATGCGTTCTACTGGCCCATTGCTAAAGCCGCAAAAGAAAGAGGCTTAGTCGCAATTGAAGAAAAGATTATGGATACATACAAAAACGAGCATGCTTTGGATGCGGTTCAGACACAGCTTACAGAAGATGCACTGTATGTAACTGTTTCCTACTGCCCTGCCGAGAAATTCCTTCGTTCTGTTGGTGTCACGGTTACACCCCTTTACTACAAGAGTACTGAGGTTGTCATGCGTACATTGGCGAAGAATTCCGGATTTAAGTTCAGCTTTGACTCATACGATCCGGCAACCGGCGCAGCAAAGTATCATTTCACTAAGTGAAAACATAAGAAAGAGACGATCGTATCTTTTCTGCAAAATGCAAACATAGTTCTAAAACGGTTTTTTATGCGATTCCGCGTTGACCCAGTGCTTTTGCCAGGTAAAACTTGAAAGTAGAACCAGTGATACAATAACATAAAAAACCACGCTCAACAGAGCGTGGTTTTTACATTGTAAGAGAAAACCACACGGCCGGTGGTTATGATTTATGCGAGTATTCTCATCAACGCATCGGCATACTCTTCGCATGTTGCCCCATCACTGTTGCCGGTTACAACCGTTGTACACAGATTCAAGGCATTTTCCAGTTTTTTAGCCTCACTTCCGCAGCAAATATGCCGCAACAGCATTGCTTCCGCCTTCAAAATGCTGGATGGGTTCGCATATTGCGCCAATCCATCTTCAACCATCCGGGGCGCAGAGCCATGAATCGCTTCAAACATCGCGTAGCGGTCTCCGATATTGGCGCTCCCCGCAGTGCCGACACCGCCCTGGATCTGTGCTGCTTCATCGGTGATGATATCGCCGTATAAATTAGGCAGCACAAACACCTGAAATTGGTTGCGTATCTTCTCGTTGACAAGATTGGCCGTCATAATATCGATATACCAATCATCCACTGCAACACCGGGATACTCCTTGGCAACTTCATGGCAAATTGCTGTAAACTTGCCGTCGGTCTTTTTCATAATGTTCGCCTTGGTAACGATTGAAACCCGGTCTTTTCCGTTTTGCTTCGCATAGTCAAATGCAGCTCTCGCGATTCTGCGTGTACCGAGGTCAGTCGTTACCTTAAAGTCTACCGCCATACCGGGAAGCGAAACTCCCCGACTGCCAAGAACATACTCACCTTCGGTATTCTCACGGTAAAATACCCAGTCAATTCCCTGCTCCGGAATGGATACCGGGCGTACATTGGCGTAAAGGTCCAGTTCCCTGCGTAAGGTCACATTGGCGCTTTCCATATTGCCGCCCATGGGTGTAGTCGTCGGGCCCTTGAGCAATACATCGCAGGATTTAATTTGATTCAGCACCTCGTCAGGCACGGACTTCCCAAGTTGCATACGGTTTTCAATGGTTAGACCCTGAATTGGAATCAAAACGATTTTACCGCTTTCTATTCGCTCAAACAGCAGATGCTTCAAAATCCGTACGGCCTGCTTCATTATCACAGGGCCAATGCCGTCACCCTCGATGATGCCTATGCGGATGAGATCTTTCTGACTGAAATCTACCTTATCCTGATTCATACTGTCAATGCGGGCAAGCTGTTCAAGTAGCAGCTGTTTAAATTGCCCACATGCCACATCCAAATCCATCATTGCCCACACTCCTTCGTATAGTTCAGAAGACCGCCGGAACGGAGAATCGCTCTTTGACGCTCTGTAAAGGCACATACAGCCGTAAATTTTCTGCCGCTGTCTTTCTCTGAAAAGATAATCTCTCCCCGCTCCATTGCGCTGTACAGGTCACAGGCAGACAAGATACTACCCTGGGATACCCATTCATAATCCGCGGGATCTGCAAATGTAAGAGGCAGAATGCCGGCGTTGATCAGATTCGCCGCGTGAATTCTGGCAAAGCTTTTGGCAATCACACAGCGGATACCCAGGTACATCGGAACCAGTGCCGCGTGTTCCCGGGAGGATCCCTGACCATAGTTACTGCCGCCAATGATAATACCGTCACCGGCTTCCTTTGCCCTTTGGGGGAACTGGGGATCGCACACCTGGAAGCAGAACTGGGACAGAAACGGAATGTTGGAGCGGTAAGGTAGGATCTTTGCTCCCGCGGGCATGATATGGTCAGTTGTAATGTTGTCTCCAACCTTTAAAACTGCCGTTGCCATCAGTTCATTTTTCAGAGGTTCGCTTTCAGGGAAAGGTTTGATATTGGGTCCACGAAGCACCGCAACATTCTTTGCTTCTTCGGCAGATGCCGGTGCCAACACGGCAGAATCATCGATACGGAACGCATCCGGTATCCGGACTTCCGGCATTGCACCCAAGCATGCGGGGTCTGTGATCATCCCGGTCAATGCGGCAGCAACCGCTGTTTCCGGGGACACCAAATATACCTGTGCATCCTTGGTACCGCTTCTTCCTAAAAAGTTACGGTTAAAAGTTCGCAGGCTGACACCGCCGGAATTGGGAGAAAAACCCATACCGATGCAAGGACCGCAGGCACATTCCAGTAATCGCGCACCGCTGCTGAGTATATCTGTCAGTGCCCCGCAGTCAGCAAGCATGGTCAGCACTTGCCTGGATCCCGGGGATATGGACAGACTTACACCCGGCGCGACAGTCTTCCCTTTCAGCAGAGCAGCAACTTTCAACAAATCCTGCAGCGAAGAATTTGTGCAGGAACCAATGCATACCTGGTCAACTTTGGTTCCCGTCAGTGATTCTACGCTTACAACATTATCAGGGCTGTGCGGGCAGGCAATCATGGGCCGTAAATGAGACAGGTCGATTTCGATCACCCGGTCATAAGCTGCATCTGCATCCGCGGAAAGCGGAATATACACTTCTTCCCTACCCTGCGCGGCCAGGAATCTGCGGGTCGTATCGTCAGATGGAAAGATAGAAGTCGTCGCGCCAAGCTCTGTGCCCATATTGGTAATGGTCGCCCGCTCCGGTACGGACAGCGTCTCTACACCCGGGCCACCCCACTCAATAATCGCACCAACTCCGCCCTCGACAGACAGGATGCGCAGCAGCTCCAGGCTCACATCCTTCGCCGATACAAATGGCTGCAGTTTCCCAGTCAGTCGCACCAAATAGATTTTCGGCATTGTGATATAATAGGCACCGCCGCCCATGGCAACTGCTACATCCAGGCCACCTGCGCCAAAGGCCAGCATACCGATGCCGCCTGCCGTAGGCGTATGACTATCCGAGCCAATCAGCGTCTTGCCCGGACAGGCAAAGCGCTCTAAGTGCACCTGGTGGCAGATACCGTTGCCGGGTCTGGAAAAATAGACACCGTGTTTTGCGGCAACTGTCTGCAGATAGCGGTGATCGTCAGCATTTTCAAAACCGGATTGAAGCGTATTATGATCCACATAAGCAACACTTAGCTCTGTGCGTACGCGGGGAATCTTCATTGTTTCAAATTCCAGGTAAGCCATCGTTCCCGTTGCATCCTGCGTCAGTGTCTGATCAATGCGTAACGCGACCTCACTGCCGGCTGTCATCTCACCGTGGATCAAATGCCTTTGCATAATCTTCTCAGCCAGGGTTTTTCCCATGGATCATCAATCCTTCCAGCATATTTTTCTTTGCGTTTTCCACATGCGCTGCGGTAAGCTTTTCCGCAAGCTCCCCATCACCGTTGGCAATGGCATTGAATATCTCACGGTGTTCATTGATCATGTGAGATGTTCTTGTCCTGCGCTCCATAGAAGCTTTGCGGTAACGCTTGATTTTCTTGTGCAGCGGACGAATGGTATCATTCAATACCGTCCGCTGAGAAAGCATACAAATCAACTCATGGAACTTATCATCCAGTTGATGCAGATGCTCCCAGTCTCCCTTAGAGCAGTAATAATCCTGCAGATCCACGATGTGCTCCAGTTCTTTCAGACCATCGGGGGTTCTGTTTTTGGCGGCATAATAGGATGCCATTCCTTCCACACGGATTCGTATATCCATTATGTCCATCAGATCTTCTTCGGTAATTCCCAAAACAACGGAACCCTTACCGCTTTCAGCGATCAGGTGTTCCTGCTCCAAGCGACGAAGTGCCTCACGGATTGGCGTTCTGCTCACACCCAACTGTTCAACCAGTTTCAGCTCTGTAAGGACTTCTCCTTTGGGATATACACCCAGCACAATATCGTTTTCCAGCTTTTCAAAAACCTGGTCTGCCAGGGATGCGGTGCGAAATTCTTTCATTAGCATCTCCTCCTGTTATTTCATAGGAAAGCGGATGGGATCCAGTGTATTCAGCTTTTCTTCCAGCTCGGAATTGGAAAGTACCGTCTGACGTCCGTCTTCATACATTTCATCAATCCACTGCTTCATCGTTACCACCAGCGGGTCCCGTTTCTCCACTGCCATTGCTCCCTCAAACCCGTAGTTCTGATTGATCCAATAGGCAATTCCAGCCAGGCCTGATGTCTTACCGATCTGCACCGCGGCGGGCCGGTTCAATAATTTTTTGGTATCAAAAATCGTATAGATTTCCTCATCCTTCATAAGGCCGTCCGCATGAATGCCTGCCCGGGTGACATTAAAGTTCCGGCCAACAAAGGGTGCCATATCCGGCACCTGATAGCCCATTTCCTTTTGGAAGTAGTCGGCAATCTCCGTAATCACCGTTGTATCCATACCGTCCAGCGAGCCACGCAGCGATGCATACTCAAATACCATAGCCTCCAGCGGCACATTTCCGGTACGCTCACCGATACCCAGCAGCGAACAGTTGACAGCACAGGCACCGTACAGCCAGGCTGTGGACGCATTGGCAACCGCCTTATAAAAATCGTTGTGTCCATGCCACTCCAGGCATTCACTGGGAACATCGGAATAGTGCTGCAATCCATATATGATACCTGCAACACTCCGGGGCATAGCTGCTTCTGTATAGGGCACGCCGTAGCCCATGGTATCGCAGGCACGGATCTTTACCGGTATTTTTGCTTCCCGGGAAAGCTTTTGAATCTCATTTACAAACGGGACAACAAAACCGTAGAAATCAGCCCGGGTAATATCCTCCAAATGGCACCGTGGAACAATTCCGGCATCAAAGGCATCCTGAATGGTTGCCAAATAATGATCCAGTGCCTGCTTTCTGGTCATATTCATTTTTTTGAAAATATGGTAGTCGCTGCAGCTTACAAGAATGCCAGTCTCACGAATACCCATATCTTTTACCAGCTGGAAATCATCCTTGCTGGCACGGATCCAGGTGGTGATCTCAGGAAATTTCAGATCCAGCTCCATGCACTTTTCAATTGCCTGCCGGTCTTTCTTTCCGTAAATGAAAAACTCAGTCTGGCGGATGATACCGTAGGGTCCTCCCAGTTTATTGAGATACTTGAATATCTGCACCGTTTGATCGACGGTATAAGGCTCAACGGATTGCTGGCCATCACGCAAGGAAGTATCTGTGATCCATATCTCCTCCGGCATATTCAGCGGTACACGCCGGTGGTTAAAGGAAACCTTGGGAACTTGACCTTCCGTGAATATATCCCTTTGAAGATTGGGCTGCGGAATGTCCTGCAGCGAATACTTATAAGACTTCTGTTCCAAAAGATTTGTCCTGCTGGAGATTTCTAACATATACCCTTCCTCCTCGTTCTTGTATATTTGTATACAATTATACACATTTGCGTTTGCTTGTCAAGCATGAAAAATAACCGCCCTTAAGGCGGTTATTCTATGTGATGCTGATATGATACCGCTGCAGCCAATCGTCGATCTGCAGCATATAAGCAATGGTCTGCGGAAGTTTCATCAGTTGCCCGTACCATGGCCAGATATGTTCCTGCGTCAGCAGGGATTCCAGCGCTTCCTTGCTGACGATTTGGAAAATCGGCCGTTCCGGTGAACGGAGGAGATCACGAAGGGAATTGCTGACCAGTTCCAAATATTGGGGATCCCATGTCTTTGGGTAGGGACTTTTCTTGCGCCAAAGCACTTCATCGGGTAATATCCCCTCCATAGCAACTCTGAGCAATCCCTTTTCCCTGCCCTGATAGTCTTTATATTCCCAGGGCACACCGTACAGATACTCAGCAATTGTGTAGTCACAGAAAGGCACACGCACCTCCAAACCATGATACATACTCATGCGGTCCTTCCGGTCAAGAAGTGTTTGCATAAACCAGCGGTAATTCAGATTTACCATTTCTTTCATACGGCGCTCTTCCTGCGAAGTGCCCGGAAGGACATCCGTCTCCATGACCGTCTGTCTGTAGCGGTCCATTACAAAAGCATCCGGGTCAATAGTATTGCAAAACCTGGGATGGAGGAAAGAAGCCCGGTAGGATGTGTTTTGTGCCCAGGGAAAACCTTCTGTGGAGCGTATCTCCGGGTCCCGATACCAGGGGTATCCACCAAATATTTCATCCGCACACTCACCGGACAGGGCGACCTTGACCCGGTCACGGATTCTGCCGCAGAATACCAGCAGCGAGAAATCCACATCCGCCATGCCTGGCAGGTCTCTGGCATTTGTCGCATCTTCCAATGCATCCGCCAGTTCCTGTGTTGCAAGCACTGTCATATTCTGGTCGCTGTCCAGGTACTCTGTCATTAACGCAATATAGTCCGCGTCGGCGTTGGGCTGAAATTTGTTAGGGACAAAGTGTTTAGCGTTATCCGCATAATCCACAGAAAAGGTCTGCAGCCGCTCCCCCTTTTCTGCCAGTTCTTTTGCGCAGACAGCGCTGATCAGGCTGGAATCCAAGCCGCCGGATAAAAATGTTCCGATGGGAACATCCGATACCATTTGCCTTTTAATGGCATCCATCACCAAATAACGGACAGTCTCCGCTGTCTGTGCGAAGGAATCCGTATGTTCCCTGTCCTGCAGCTTCCAGTACCGTTCCGTGCGAAGTTTTCCCTCTTCATAGGTTCCGCAGCAGCCCGGCTCGACCTCACAGATCCCACGCAGCACACCGCTGCCAGGCGTTCTGCCCGGTCCCAACAGTATAATGGATGCCACGCCGTCAGCGTCCAATTCCGCTTTGACTGTCGGGTAAGCGAGTATGGTTTTTATCTCCGAGGCAAAAAGTAATCCCCCTTCATGTAATTTATAGAACAATGGCTTTACGCCCATTCTATCTCTTGCGAGAAACAGCTTTTTTGCGTTTTCTTCGTAAACAGCAAATGCAAAAATTCCGTTAAGCTTATGAAGACACGCTTTTCCCCATTGTATGTAGGCATGCAGCACAACTTCTGTGTCTGAACGATTTTGGAAAACATGCCCCAGCGCCGCCAGTTCCTTTTTGATCTGCCGGGTATTATACAATTCTCCGTTATAAGATATGATATATGTTTCGTTCTGCCACCGCGCCGTCATCGGCTGCTTTCCGCCGGCTGGATCAATGATCGCAAGTCTTGTATGAAGCAATGTACATTCATTGGCAGTGTATATTCCATTGCCATCCGGGCCGCGTCTTGCCATAGTAGAAAGGAGCTTTTTACATACAGCATCGCTGCAGGCCAAATTTAATATCCCCGCAATAGCGCACATGAGCATCACTTCCCTTTCAGCTTCCAGTATATGTATCCGTCGCCGGTGTATGCATAAATTGCGGCCAATCGCTCATGCTAGGAAGGGTGATATTATGAACGACAACAAAGAACTTTTAAACTCAATCTTAAATACGGTACAGATGGGACAGGTGGGCATCCGAAGCGTTTTGGACAGCGCAGTGAAAACAGACTTTAAAAAGGCTCTGCGCTCACAGCTGAAAGAATATGACACTGTAGAAACACAGGCCCATTCCATTGCCGCTTCCAGAGGGCTGCAACTGAAAGAAATCAATCCGGCAGTGCGCACTATGGCAGATATGATGTCCAGAGCGAAGCTGTGCTACGGAAGAACGGATTCCAAGATCGCCGCTATGATGATCCAGGGAAACACCCGGGGCATGATCATCGGCCTGAAGGATCAGCACCGGTATACCAAAGCCGATGCGGATGTGAAAAGCCTTTCCCAAAAGCTTTTGGATTGTGAGCATGTGAATATTCAGCAGATGCAGGGATACTTGTGATCCCTGCACTTTTTATCACCGGCAGCATAATATATTCCGTGAAGCTTTGAAAGGAGGGATCACTCTGCCGTCAACCGGATACATACAAGTCAGTGCCTATACAAGCAATGCCAGAATTCCACTGGAAAATGTGGCAGTTATGATCACGCACCCCGATGGCAGCGCCATCGCCATGCGGCTTACAGACAGAAGCGGGAAAATTACCCCCGTACCCATTGCAGTGCCGGATAAAGCGGCCGGCCAATCTCCCGATACGGGAATCGTCCCCTACACATTGGTAAACATTTACGCAAGACTCAACAACTACGAGCAAATCGAAGCGGAAAATGTGCAGGTCTTTGCCGACACTGTCACCAATCAGAATTTGGAAATGATTCCACTGTCGGAACTGCCTTCTCAATGGTCAAAAGCCGAAATATTCAATACACCACCACAAAATCTATAGGAGGTGAGCCATGCCGCCTGTTGTAACACCTTATGTGCCGGAGCAGATCACAGTTCATCTGGGGCCTCCTTCCTCGGATGCCGCCAATGTAACCGTGGATTTTTCTGACTATGTGAAAAATGTCGCATCCAGTGAGATCTATCCTACCTGGGACGAAAGCGCCTTGCGGGCAAATATACTGGCGATCGTTTCCTTTGCGCTGAACAGGGTCTATACGGAGTTCTACAGAAGCAGAGGGTATGACTTCGACATTACAAATTCCACTGCCTATGATCAATATTTTGTAAATGGCAGAAGCTATTTTGAAAATGTTTCAAGGCTTGTCGACGAACTGTTTAACGATTATCTGCGAAGACCCGGCTTTGTAGAACCCCTGGCCGCAAAATTCTGCAACGGTACTACCGTCACCTGTGAAGGTCTGAGCCAATGGGGCAGCCAAAATCTAGCACAGCAGGGCTATAATTCCGTCCAGATCCTACAAAGCTATTACGGGGATGTGGAAACCGTATTGAACGCTCCCATCCGTGGCATCACATCCTCATATCCGGGAACTCCGCTGCGCTCAGGTAGTACCGGACCGAATGTCGTAACATTACAAGCAGCATTGAACCGCATCGCACAAAGCTATCCGGCGATTCCCAAGATTCCCACGGCCGATGGGATCTTCGGCAGCAGAACAGAAGCTTCCGTGCGCGCATTCCAGCAAATCTTTGGCCTGACACCGGATGGAATTGTCGGTCCCGCAACCTGGAATGCAGTGGTACGCCTTTTCACTGCAGTAACACGGCTTGCAGAGCTGCGCAGTCAGGGGCAGCAGTTCTATGCTATCAGCTGGTCGCCGCCAAACAGTTTGCAGGAAGGCTCCACAGGTGAAAAAGTGCGACAGCTGCAATATATGCTGGCGATCCTCTCTGATTTCATTCCTGCCATCCCGCCGGTAACCATAGACGGGATCTACGGTCCGTCAACACGCAGAGCCGTGCTTGCTGTGCAGCGAAGATTTGCACTGCCGGAGACCGGATCCGTAGATGCCCGCACCTGGGACGAAATATACGACCAATTCTCCGGTATCGAAACCACCGCACTGAGAAGTCGCGAAACATTTCCCACCACATCGGCACAGGTAAGCACATCCAGAGCAGCCGTTTCCGCAGCAAACTTCCAAGTCAGAACCAACACCCGGCGGAGCATGCCGCCTGCCGCTTCACAGGAGACCGCCTCTGCCGCTTACCGACGCACCACAACCCTTACGCAGTTTCCGGGTATGGACCTGCGTATGGGCATGCAGGATCCAGTCAGCCAGGAGGTGATTCGATGAGACCGGCGGAATCCTTTGTAGCGCAACCGATCCGCAGCCTGCAAACGATGCTGCGGGTGATTGCAGAAGATGACCGGACACTCCCCACCGTAGTTCCGGATGGAATCTATGGGCAGGAAACCATTACAGCAGTAACGGCTTTTCAGCGCAGAAACGGTCTTCCGGTTACAGGTGTGACAGATCAACAGACGTGGGAAGCCATCGTATATGCGTATGAGGATGCCATTGTACGTGTAGATAAGGCAGCGCCTATCGAGATCATAATGGATCCGGGTGAAGTATATCGCCTTGGAGACTATAACCCGAATATATATCTTCTGCAAAGCATTCTTCTATATCTGTCCCAACTGCATCCTACCATTGAGACCCCAACCCACAATGGCACACTTGATACCCCTACTTCCGAAGCGCTGGCCGGTTTTCAGCTGTTGGCCGGTCTCCCTCCTACGGGCGAGCTGGATAAGCTGACATGGAAATATCTGGTCAATCAATTTACCCTTAACGCAAACAGGCAGGATCAGCGTTACTGAAAAATTTTGAACTTTTCTTTAATATTGCATAATTTAGTTGAATAACGCTCTAATACAGCATATAATACAAAGAGTGGCAAAGTTTACCGCACCCGGAGGAGTATCATGTTCATTAAGGATTGGAAAAAAGAAATATTAACGATACCAAATCTGCTGAGCCTGTTCCGACTTTTGCTGATCCCTGTATACATCATCATCTATCTCAATGCAACAGATGCAAGCCACTATTACCTGTCGGCAGGAATCCTGGCTGTTTCTTGTATAACGGATCTGATTGACGGCAAGATCGCCCGCCATTTCAATATGATCTCAACTGTAGGAAAGATCCTGGACCCGCTGGCGGATAAAGCCACACAGTTTGCGCTTATCCTCTGCCTGGCCATGCGGTATCCCGTACTGATGCATCTGGTCATACTTTTTGTTATCAAAGAGAGTTTTCAGTTGATTGCAGGCGGTTTTGCGCTGAAGAAAGGTATGATGCTGGATGGCGCGCTGTTTGCCGGAAAGATCTGCACCACCATACTGTTTGTAAGTCTGATTTTATTGGTCATGTTCCCACAAATGCGCTATGACATCGTTACTCTGATCGCAATTGCCGATGCGCTTTTTATGCTGATATCTTTTGCCAGTTATGTCCTTGCTTACTTTGGCAAGCACAAGAAAATTCATGAGCTCCCACAGCAGGAATAATTTGATCCCGGAGTAAATCCGGGATCTTCTTTTTTAAAAAAGCGAGCCGGAACACCGGCTCAATGTACATACTATGCCCAGCCTGTCACAAAAAGACTGTCGCCATATCCGCAGATAATTCCGCGGCATCAGCCTCCCCTGCCGGGCTGTTTATTGGAAGCAGATCACGCTCTTTGCAGTATATGCAAAGAACACCTGAAGTATGACCATATTACATTCATAGCTGTACAAATCCCTCTTCAAGTATAAAAAGAAGCCCATCCTAACGGATGGGTTTCACATTCCGCTGGATCGAAGGAGGGATTTGTTTGCATTTTGGTTTCTTAGAAAACCAAAATATTGGTAGCCACCAGTGTTTGCACTGGTTGCAGCAACATGCCACCGGCATGTTGCATTGCCAATTATTCAAATCCCTCTTCAAGCATAAAAAGAAGCCCATCCTAACGGATGGGCTTCTTTTTATGGCGGAGAAGGAGGGATTTGAACCCTCGATACCCTTTTGGGGTATACACGATTTCCAATCGTGCGCGCTCGGCCAGCTACGCGACTTCTCCAGGTCAGCTGCTCGAATCAGCTTGCTTATAATACATTATCTAAAGGAATTTGTCAAGCCTTATTTTTCATTTTTCTCCAAAAACTTATTCTTTCAAACAATGGTTATACTTGACAACCTCATGGTTTTTCATTATAATATCATGGCTGACGGGGTGTGGCGAAGTTTGGTATCGCGCTTGGTTCGGGTCCAAGAGGCCTCGGGTTCGAATCCCGACACTCCGACCAAACAATAAAACCCACCCCTTTGGGTGGGTTTTATTGTTCAGCTGCCTGGAGGGATTCGAAAGATTCAATGCAACGCGGGTGAGCGTTGCCGGCGAGGCTTGACCGAGCCGAACATCTATTTTCGCCATCGACGAAAATGCAAACGAATCCCGACACTCCGACCAGCCTTGTACATTTTATCAGAAAGATTCATATTCATTGCGTTACTATTATTACTGTTCAACGCAAGAGGTATCACCATGTTCAAAAAGATAAAAGCCTTTATTGCGAAAGAGACCGTCCTATGTGTAGCAGCACTATGCGCTGCTGCCACCATGCTGATCATTCCACCTGACCGGGAATATCTGCACTACATCGATTTTCGTGTACTGTGTCTTCTTCTGTGCCTGATGGCTGTTGTTGCGGGATTAAAGGCAATCGGTACTTTTCAGTGGCTAACGTACCAGCTTCTAAACCGTATTCAAAACGGGCGCCTGCTCAGCGTTACTCTGGTACTGCTTCCCTTCTTTTGCTCTATGTTTGTTACGAACGATGTGGCGTTGATCGTTTTTGTACCCTTTACACTCATGTTACTGGATCAGTTGGGTTACAAAAGCTCTATCATTCCCATCACTGTGTTTCAAACCATAGCTGCCAACTTAGGCAGTATGGCCACACCGGTCGGCAACCCGCAGAATCTGTATCTGTACGCATTCTATAATATGACCATCGGAGACTTTTTCTCAGTTACACTGCCACTCACTGGTTTCAGTCTCATTGTGCTGGCTGCCGTAGCCATCCCCCTGCTGCCGAAAACCCTACCTGAGCAAAAGCTGGAAAGCATTGCCGTTACAAGCACCAGAGATTTATTGATCTACATCGGGCTGTTTGTTCTTTGTCTGCTTTCGGTCTTCCGCATCACTCCCTATTTGCTGACGACCGCTATCACTGTAGTTATTCTCTTGCTGGTTGACCGAAAACTGCTGAAAGAGATCGACTACATGCTGCTTCTTACTTTCGTTTGCTTCTTCACTGTATCGGAAAACCTGGGGCGCATCGAAACCGTTCGCAGCTTCTTGCAGCAATTACTGCAGTGGAACACCCTCATAACTGCCGTGGGCACCAGCCAAATCATCAGCAATGTCCCTGCAGCTGTTGTATTATCCGGTTTTACCGAACAATGGCAGCAAATGTTAGCCGGTGTCAATATCGGCGGTTTGGGAACACCCATTGCCTCTCTTGCCAGCCTGATCACCATGAAGTTCTACTCCCGATGGCCGGGCGCAAAAGTCGGAAAATTCCTTGGCTATTTTATGGTTGCCAACATCGCCGGTCTTGTTCTTCTACTTTTGTTTTCCTTGATGATTTAACCGGAAAATCCTGTGACAACGGTGTGTCACAGGATTTTTTCGTTCAATTCGCACTTACAATAACGGCTGCGCGGTAATTGCCATCTACTGACATCAGGTCAAATACATATACCGGCCGATAGAACCCTTTCGTATCGATCCTGTATTCCAGGTCAGCACCAACAACACTAACTTCCTTTGGATCTTTATATTCAAAATACTCTCCGCCGGAAAAGTGACCTGCGCAAAGCCTGTCAAATGCCTCTTGTGCAGATATGACTGTTGTTTTACCGTAAGGATGATACGCGATCAGACGATTCTCAACATCATAGATGATTCCATCAGAACCGTACCGGCAGCGGAGCTTCCCGTCATACATACAGTCACCAACGGTCAGCGTTTCCGCTGTAAAGCTATGCCACCCCTCACCGTCCACTGAGAAAACCGCATGCTCCGGGATCATTAACGGATAATTCCGCAACGCTGTCAATATCGATTCTCTGTCGGTATCTGCCCAGGAATCCACATGATTGGATTCTGCGCTGTAATCGTAGCCACCATCCAGGTAAGATACATTTAGGAAGTGGAAACCGTCATCTCCTCCATGATCTGTGAAGTATGCTTCTTCATCATAATACTGGATCGTATCATAAACAATTCCAAACTTCTGCGCAAAGGCTGCAGCAAAAGACGCACAGTCTTCTTTTGTCATGGTCTGAGCGCGGTATGTGGGCATGGTCTGCTCCACTAGCGGCAAGGAACATTCCAAAATCCAGGCAGTATCTGTTGTGTTTGCCCGGAAGGATGCTGTATGGGGGATGTTACCGTATTCTTTCAGATGATAAGTAAAAAAGATACCGCTGATTCCACCCAAAGACAGCAGCAGAGCCATCCCGCAGCAGAGTTTTCGTTTCCAACGAATGCTGTTCCTTTGGTTGAATGAGAGCATCAACAGGATGCCCGCGTAGCCGATCACAGTGCCAAGGGTATTGGCAAAGAGGTCATCCACATCGCACACACCACTTCCCCGCCATAGCTGGAGCAGCTCAATGGTCAGTGACAGGCAAAAACCGATACCTATGGTTCTGTACCATGCTCTAAGTTTTGGGAATGCAAGGGGCAGCAATATGCCCAAGGGAACAAACATCGCTACATTCAGCAATACATTGAGCCAGGCACGCACGGAATAATTATTCCATGCCTCCCGCCACGCACGGAACAAATGCAGATTCATATCCCGAAATGCCGCCGAACCACCCCGAAGAAGCGTCAGATAGATCAGCGCAACGAAGTATCCGAACAGCAATGTCCATAGTATGGTCTTTTTCCACGGAAATGCTTTCTGTTTCTTTCTGCAAATCAGAAAAGCTGCCAATATAACTACAGTGATCAAGGGTATCACCAGCAGGATCATCACGATACTTCCCTGGAGCTTACTGAGTACAAATTGCGCAAAATCATTCATAATTATATCCTCCCAGATAGGGAAATTATAGCGCAACCCCACCGGAAATACAATCCGGTGGGGTTTAAGAGTATATTAAGATTACCTTGCTTTTGTCTTTTCCAGGGCCCAATCGATAATGGCCGATAAGGCTTCCAGCTGTTGCGCATTCAGTCTTGCCTGACCTTTCTCACAGCGAACATATCCTTCTTCCAGATGGATACCAAATGTTACACCGTTGCTCAGCGTCAGGTTATATTCCGGCTGGCAGTTACATATTTGGTCTTCATCGTAAGAAAGACCAGAAAGTATTCCTGCAATCGTCTGCACCTGCGCAGCATTCAGAGATACCGCTTCACCGGCGAGAAACAGATAGGTTGGTTCCTGCGCAATGGGCATCACATCGTAGAGCACGGCAGGAGCAACATAGAACACATAGGTGACGGTACCATAATAACCGGTGCCGTTATCATTCCAGGTAGCAGTAACCTCGTAAATATAATCAGCCATCTTCAATTCAATGGAATTGTTCCAGGTCATAACCGCTTCACTTTTCGCATCTAGATCACCAAACGCGGAGCCGGGCCAGCAACGGACAGTATAATCATCGGGAAAGACTTCAAAGTTCATGTCCACCCAGGCATTGCCGGGGCTGAGAACCTCCAGATGTTTTTCCATCTGTAAGGGGTGGGAGCTGTCAGCGCATACATGGGACCAAGTGCCATCACCCATGGCACAGGACCACTGATAAGTGCCGGTAATGGCTTCTCCTACATCACCGATCATAAGCTTAGGCGGTTCGGAATATGCACCCTTGACATTCTCGTTACTGTTTATGCTGTCAACAAGATCAAATTCTGCGGAAAGCCTGCACGGTTCATTGTTTCCGGGCAGCAATATACTGCAAGAAGTAACAAAGCGGTAATGACCAGCCGGCAATTCACTAAATGCCCAGTTCAGTGCATAGAGTTTCGTCAGCTTTTTACCCGATTCCAGCTGATAGCCAATGCTGATAAAGGCGGTGTTATCATTCATAGGGCAATCAACCCAGGCGTCCTGCTCCCATCTTTGTATGCCGAAACCCTCGCCGTACATAATGGGATGCTCGGTATCATTGCGCCACTGTACATGAAGCACAGTCTCTTCCTCGGTGGTTTCCACATACAC
>JAZNLC010000076.1:0-2332 GCA_045578895.1 Faecousia sp.
CCCGTTAGTATTGCTTGGCATCTTCTTCCTCACCGCCTTCAATTTCCTGCAATCGCTGCCGCAGGGCGGCAACGACACCCACAATAGCCGCAACGATCACACCGCCGTAAATCAGCAGGAACCCCACAGCCAGGGCTTCGCCCATAACTTCACCGATCAGAGGAAACAGAATGGTTGCCAGAAAGATCCCCAGAAAAGTGATCACAACTGCGGCGCAGATGATGGGCGCCTTCTTTTTGCTCTTCTTAATATCGTTTTGCATCGTCGATTTCTCCTTTCGCGATTTCACGAATCCGCTGCATCAGGGCCAGCACCACACCGCCGCCAATCGCAGCAAGGATGCCGATTGTCAACCACAAAAACCACACCGGTGGCGCATCCTCCGGGGAAGTCTTGTAGGCCCAGAGGATCAGGGCACTCATGCCGATCATCAGAACCACCATGATCACAGTAACGATCACCGGAGCGATATACCGAACCCGGATATCCTGCTCCTGTTTGTTCTGGAAGGATGTACCGCCTTTCTCCATTTCCTCCATCTGTGCCAGAACTCCCTCGGTGTCCAATGCATTGATGGGAATATCCATGGATTGAAGCTCTTGGCAGAGGGTAATGGATTGATCCAGATTTCGGCGTTCCCGCTCCAGACTGATCAGATGCCGTCGCATTCCATCAGCCACAGTATGGGTACCGATAAACATCTGCCGGATCTCCTCAATGGGAACACCCAGTTTTCGAAGCAGCTTGATCCGGCGCAGGGTCTGCACCTCTTCTTCGCCATACTCACGGTAGCTGTTTTCGGAGTTCCGCTTCGGTGACAGCAATCCCTGTTCTTCGTAGAAGCGAATATTCTTTTTGGTAATTCCAACCAACGCTTCCACTTCATTTATTTTCATGTGTCCCACCGCCTTTCTTTGCTTCAGTATAAACCTTCCACAAGGGGGAAAGTCAAGAGTCATTCTCGAATTTGTATATGTTTTTCTCACAGCATAGTTATTCTCTGAGGACAATGTGTAAGGTGCTTGAAAAACCGTCCCCTGCCGCCAAATGGTAACAGCCGATGCCGCTGGGCGGCATCTAACAAAACGAATAGAACAAATAAATCCCTCCTGCGGTGCTGGTCAAGGCAGCTTCACAGGGGGGACAAAACTTTGCAGGTACTATGGCTATTGTGCTGTCATTTCCGCCGAGTTTATTGGTAGGTCTAGTGACTAGCTATTTCGCAAGTATTACGGTATTGTGTGTGCTACCAAAAACGAAGGAGGTTTGACCATATGGCAAAAAGACGAGCCAATGGGGACGTTTGCGAGCGCTGCCGGTGGCAGATGAAGCGAGCAAAAAGGAGTGGCGGCAACAAGGAGTATCGGGAAGTGAATAACGACCGATACGACTATGTTGCAACAGGAGAAGGGGTGAAATATGGCTAAGCGTAGGGCAAACGGAGAAGGAAATATTCGCAAGCGAAAGGATGGCCGCTGGGAAGGACGGTATACCGCAGGAACTGACCCGGTCACAGGCAAGGCCATCATCAAGAATGTCCTGGGCAAGACCCAGGCAGAGGTCAAGGAAAAACTGAAAAAAGCAATCGCTGAAAGCGGTGAACTGGATATCAAGCGGTCAGGCATGTACACGGTAGGCGAGTGGATGGACTTGTGGTACGAGATCTACGCCAAGCCGAGGATCCGTGAGAGCACTGCCGTCTACTACAAAATGTTCATCGACACCCACATCCGCCCCAAGCTGGGCAATATCAAGCTGAACCAGCTTCAGACCATGGACATCCAGCGACTGTACAACGAGCTTCGGGAGAACGGCAGAATTCGAAAAGAAATCAAGGATAAACAGCCTGGACTGAGCGTTTCCTACATCCGGGGGATGCACAATATGCTGAAAGCCTGCCTGAACAGCGCGGTAGAGGAACGACTGATCCTGCGGAACCCGGCGGAAGGGTGCAAGCTGCCGAAGGCAGAGAAAAAGGAAATGAAGGTACTGACCCAGGAACAGCTTGGGAGCTACCTTGCCGCCGCCGACAAGAGAGGTCTGCTTCCCATGTTCTTCCTGGAGCTGACCACGGGCCTGCGCAAGGGCGAATTGGTGCCGCTGCTGTGGTCGGATGTGGACACGGCGAATATGACGATCTCTATCTCCAAGCAGGCTTACCGTACCAAGGGAGCGCTGACGGTACAGCCGCCCAAGACCGACAACTCCATGCGGAAGATCGCCCTGTCTGAGGAAACCATGGAACTGCTGAAACAGGAACACGATAAGCATCCCGGAAATCCCTACCTGCTTCCTGTTGCGGTGCCCGGCGTTTTCTTCGCCCGACGAAGCG
>JAZNLC010000077.1:0-4002 GCA_045578895.1 Faecousia sp.
CGGCATCGTAATCTTCCTGGGTATAGGCGCTTATTGGGGTTTCATCGTGCTTACGAAGCAGCGGAATGATCTGATTGCAGTACCGCAGGTGGTTACTTCTCTGCGTAGAGTCTGCTTTCCAGTGTTCCTCAAAGTCTTCATAGTAATCATGATAGATTCCGTAAAAGGTGTGCTCTTCGCCAACGAAACATTTCCACTCTGTCATAAACGGCCATCCTCCTTTCCTGTGTTATATACGGCAATGCTGCCGGTTGCACCGTGGTCGCATTCGATCAAAACATCAATATAGCTTCCGGGCACCTCTTGGGCTGAGGACAGGGTGATCGAAAGGGCGTTATAATGATTCTTTTTGTGGTCCGAATGAACAGCGGTTTTGCGAGTGAATGTTGAAATCTCGGATGTACCTTGCACGGCATTCTGCCCGCCGGTTTCGTGGGTATGGCTCCATCGGTTCAGTTTTTGAACCATTCCGTACTGGACCAGATCGTTTGTGTAATCACAGTAATGCTGAGAAAAGGTGTCCGGAGCCTTGTTGCCCACAACATAGGACAATTCTCCACGGTTAAAGGAACAGGTGTGGTTGGCCCGGTGCTTAAAATTGCTGTAGAAAATATCACCCTGATACTTGTTCATATCTACAATGATTTCTTTGTCGCCGTCACCGGGCAGGACTAGCTCCTGGGTGGGGATGTTCGCTTTCTCAATCAGAGACCGGCAAACCCGGATAGCAGCATCGTACTTGCAGAAGGACGGCTTGGAAAGCACTGCAAGGGTCTTTTTGT
Organism: Faecousia sp.; assembly: GCA_045578895.1. GTDB lineage: Bacteria > Bacillota > Clostridia > Oscillospirales > Oscillospiraceae > Faecousia. The sequence goes on from JAZNLC010000077.1 coordinate 783, forward strand.
TGTCGGGCATAATGACCGGCAAATACTGCAGTTCTGCTTCTGCGAAGCCACACATAGCCTGCAGATAGGTTTTTCGGCGCTTCAGCATATCTGCCAAAAGCGGTGCTACCGGAACTTTTCTGCAGGCAGTGCCGTCTGCGTGGTAGATCACTGTGCCGTCGTCCGATATAAACTTGTATGCCAAAAGGCGGTGGACATTCAGACCGGGGATGGACTCAAAATCATCCCAGGTTAGTGCGCAGGCTTCCCGGGTGCTCATACCGGTAAACAGCTGAATCGGACCAAGCAGAAGGGTGCTGTCTTCCTCAAACCGCAAGGCTTTTCTTGGGCCAAAGTCCGCATCACTTTCTTCACGAACATAGGCAAGGATACGGGCCTCTTCCTCAAAGGTAAAGGTCTTTTTCGTCAGCATATTTCGCAAATTACGCAGCTCTTTGGATGCCCGATTGCTGATTTCCGGCAGAAGCGCAGGGATGGGATTCGCTTGGATATATTTACTTTCCTCCGCAACCCGCATAATGATGTTTAACTGCTGCCAGTACTTAACAACCGCGAGGCTGTCTTCTGGGATGACGGATTGCATTGCGTTGCGGTAATCTTCGGCGATTGCATCTGATGGGCAAAGCACAGACAGTGCATTTCCCCCGGGATAGAATAAGACATTCCTGGCAATTTCGTCACGGTAGTCCCGTCGTGCCAGCAAGCGGCTGCGGCAGCAAAACCAGATCGTTTTGAGAGAACAACCCACAAGGCGATCACCATAGTGATCCAGCATATCCCCCACAATATAGGGGCAAATGGAATCAAGGAAGGGGACACTTTCCAGCTTGCCAATGACGGATTCCCGATCCTTACAGCGCAGACCTTTTTGTGTTGCGGGAGAATTCCAGACGCGTCCATCCTTCGGGTTTTTGGGCACGGTTTTTCCTCTGTAGTAGGCCTCGCCAACAAAAACGCCATACCTGTCCCGGTGTACGGTATAGTACAGCGAGATTTCATTGGAGAACTGATAGACAGATGGCCGCTTACGGTGCTTGACAGAGTCCGGGTCAATTTTAGATTTTTCAAATGCTTCCCGAAGTTTCACGAGAGTCGTTGGCTTTTTCAGCTGTTGCTGCGTTGCCTGGATATATTCTTTTTCAACGATAAGATCTGCCCCGTCTTTGTCGCACTGAGTAAAGAAAACAGGAATCGGCGCATTACAATCGACGCTGCGACCTGCGAACAAAAGCATTTTCTTTCTGGGCTGGGTGACTGTGGCATCGGACGCGATTGCAATGATCTTATCGGGAAGGTAACCCTGATCCCGTAAGAGCGTACAAATGTTATCCTTAGACGCAGATATAAAGGTCTGAGGAAGCAATGCTATGAAATTAGCGTTATCCTTGCCGGCGGAAAGCATTGCACCAATGTTGAATTCTTCTTCTGTAAATGGGGATACGATGGCGATCAGGTCAAATTTTTTAGCATAGTTTGCAATATCAGAAAAGATGCAGAACTGAAGGTTCTTAAATTCCATTCGATAGGCGGAGGCTACATAGATATTCGGCACAGCAACGCAGCATCTACATCCATACTTCCCAGCCTTTTGAGACCAGGCAAGAAGAAAGTCGGGACCCGGATTTACGATCAGAACTTGAGTCGCATTCCGGGCCAATAGCTCAAATTGCCGCAGGAAGAAGGAACATTCGAATTTGCCATCGTAATTGCTTCTGACTCTAAGGTCTGATCTTCGCCCAAAGAGCGCCGGGAAGGGGTAGAGAGCTGCGCGGATCACATCGCTGGGTTTTTCGTTCCGGACATCTCCAACCATGTTAAAAGCCGATTCTGCTATGCTGATACCTTCTGTGGCGTTGATCTTTCCTTTTATTGCTTGTTCGAACTCGACCCAGGGATTAAATGCATCTTCAATCTGTGTGCGATGCTTGTTATATTGGCAATAGTTTGCAACAAGCTGCAGGCCGGAAACCTTGTGCTGACGGTAGAACCGAATGGTATCCACCAACTTGGGACTGACCGTTCCTTTTAGCGCAGGCATAGGGTTGTGATACACCGCTTGCCAGCAATCGGTGAAAGTGTCCTTGGCGATTTCAAGGGAAGTGTAAAGTTCGCTGTTTGCAGCATAGAAACTTTCGACCGCGGGTGTGTCAATGTCCGAAAACGACAACTGGGATTCCTTTTTGGACTTGAGGATCAGATAGAGAACGTAGGCCAAGCTTTGGTAGCGTCCTTTAGGGAATTTGGTCACAAGTTTATCCCAATCAGCAACCAGAAAGGGGGTGAAAGCTTCGAAAAACAGACGGCAATTCTTATCCATACCTTCCGAGACAAGTTCACTGCAAAGTGAGAAAAAAGCAGGACTATCATAGTAGGGGTTCTCATCAGAAGGCATCAGCTGATACCGGGAAATCTCTGCAGCAAATTCTGTCGTATGAATTCCGTCTGTATAATCAGGCTGTTTGGAGTGCTCTATATTGAGCTTCACCAGAGCGTAACAGCGGACAATATCATCGTAATGATAGGTATCTATATTAAGTGCGGTAACCTTTTCTAAGATAGAAGGATAGATATTGCTCATTATAAAACACCTCCATAATAAAGTAATGAGCCGGGTAATTTGCAGAAAATTTGCATCTCCACCACAATCTTACCACTTAAAATAAATCTTTGCAAGTATATATGAAAATAATCAAGTGGGAAACTGTTGGTCAAAAGTTGGTCAAATTCAAAATGGCAGAATTTGAATTGCGTAAAAGAAGAACAAAAAGCACCGTATTTTGTGGTATTTACCACAAAATACGGTGCTTTTGCTAACTATTCATAGAACCACATAGCCACATGGGGTCATTCCCATTCGATCGTACCCGTAGGCTTCGGCGTTAAATCAAACAGGACGCGGTTGATGCCCTCCACTTCGGAAGTGATGCGGGCAACGATCTTGTGGAGAACGGGGTAGGGAATTTCCTCGATGGTAGCGGTCATGGCATCCTTGGTGTTGACAGCGCGGATGATGGCGGGCCAGCCTTCGTAGCGACTCTCGTCCTTGACACCAACGCTCTTGATATCGGGAATGGCGATAAAGTACTGCCAGGTCTTTTCGGCCAGGCCGCAGTTGGCAAACTCCTCACGGAGAATGGCATCTGCCTCCCGCAGGGCGTGGAGACGGTCACGGGTGATAGCACCCAGGCAGCGGACACCCAAACCGGGGCCGGGGAAGGGC
>JAZNLC010000078.1:0-11469 GCA_045578895.1 Faecousia sp.
GGTGGCATGTTGCTGCCACCAGTGCAAACACTGGTGGCTACCATTATGTTCGCCAAAGGCGAACATGTAAATCGAGTCCTGTTGTCAGGAGAAGGCATACACCACCCAAAGGGTGGTCTTTTATTATTCTCAGTGGAGCGCGGGACTCGAACCCATAGCAGAGCAACATGCCGGTGGCATGTTGCTGCCACCAGTGCAAACACTGGTGGCTACCATTATGTTCGCCAAAGGCGAACATGTAAATCGAGTCCTGTTGTCAGGAGAAGCATGCGCCACCCAACGGGTGGTCTTTTATTATTCTCAGTGGAGCGCGGGACTCGAACCCATAGCAGAGCAACATGCCGGTGGCATTCGGTCCCGGAAAGAAAACACAGGGCCTTTGCATAGTTTGCGGGAAAAACTGGAAGAATAAGTACATCACATTGAGAGGAGTGGTGTGCTTGTTTAAGCACGAAAAACAGTTATTTCATCAGGTGGCGGTAGAACGGCCCAATCCCCAATACGCGGCGCTGCTGCAGGAGCAATTGGGCGGTGGCAACGGGGAACTGAAGGCTGCCATGCAGTATATGTCCCAAAGCTTCCGGATCAAAGATCCCAAGATCAAGGATCTGTTTCTGGATATCGCAGCGGAGGAATTGGGTCACATGGAAATGGTGGCGCAGACCATCAACCTGCTGAACGGACATGATGTGGATGCAGCGCAGGTGCCCTGCGGTGAGATCCAAAGTCATGTTATTTTGGGGCTGAATCCGGGACTGATCAACGCATCCGGCTATTCCTGGACGGCGGACTATGTGACGGTGACCGGAGACCTGTGCGCTGACTTGTTGAGCAATATAGCATCGGAGCAGCGGGCGAAGGTGGTTTATGAGTATCTGTACCGACAAATTCAGGACAAGAAGGTTCGCGAAACCATCGATTTTTTGCTGAACCGGGAAGAAGCCCACAACCAGATGTTCCGGGATGCCTTTAACGCGGTGCAGAATTCCGGCTCCAATCAGGATTTCGGCACAACCAAGGCGGCCAGAATGTATTTTTCCATGTCTGATCCCGGCCCCAATGCGTTTGGCGGTAACCCGGTCAATCCGCCGAAGTTCTCTAACTGACCATGGACTCTGTTTGGGAAAAGGATGTGCTTCTGCCGCAATTTCCCCAACTGGAAGGGGATCTGAGGACAGATGTGCTGGTGATCGGGGGAGGACTTGCGGGGCTTCTGTGCGCGTGGCGGCTGGCAAACACCGGAGTGGATTGCGCATTGATCGAAGAAAACCGCATCATGCATGGAGTCAGCGGCAGGACAACGGCAAAGCTCACATCCCAGCATGGGCTGCTCTACAGCAAGCTGCTGCGAACATTTGGCCCGGAAAAGGCAAAAATGTACTGGCAGGTAAACCAAAATGCGCTGGATGCTTTTCGGGAGTTGGCAGAGGAGGCAGACTGTGATTTTCTGCCGCAAAGCAATTATCTCTATGAAACAGACGGAACAGCCAGACTGGAAGCAGAAATGGCCGCCTATGAACGGCTGAGAATTCCCTATGCCTGGAAATATAATACGCCGCTGCCATTCCAGGTGGCAGGCGCGCTGGGATTTTCCGGACAGGGGCAATTCCATCCGCTGAAGCTGGCTGCCGGCATTGCCAAAGATTTGAAAATCTATGAAAATACCAAAGCCCTGGCTTTTGCGGGCAACCGGGTGCAGACACCGAAGGGCAATATTACAGCGGAAAAGATCATTGTTGCGACCCACTTTCCCATGCTGAACAAGCACGGCGCTTATTTTTTAAAGCTGTACCAACAGCGGTCCTATGTGATCGCTTTGGAAAATGCGCCAACGGTAGACGGAATGTACCTCGATTGCGCGGAGAACGGGCTGTCGCTGAGAAGCGCCGGTGACCGGCTGCTGCTGGGCGGCGGCGGACACCGCACCGGGAAGCCGGGCCTTGGATGGAAGCTGCCGGAGTGGGCGGCAGAGAAATATTATCCCCGGGGAAAAATCGCTGCCCGCTGGGCAACCCAGGATTGCATGACCCTGGATGGGATGCCCTATATCGGTCAATACAGCCCGTCGACACCGGATCTGTATGTGGCCACCGGATTTCAAAAGTGGGGCATGACCACATCCATGGCGGCGGCTATGATCCTCAGCGATCAGGTGCAGGGAAAAGAAAACCCGTATACGGCGTTATTTTCTCCATCCCGCAGTATGCTGCACAAGCAGCTTCTGTGTAACGGTTTGGAGACTGCGGTGAATCTCCTTCGTCCCACAAGACCCAGATGCCCCCACCTTGGCTGCGCACTGCGGTGGAATCAAGCGGAGCGTTCCTGGGATTGTCCCTGCCACGGCTCCCGGTTTGACACGGATGGAAGCTTGCTGAACAATCCGGCTACCGGCGGCTTGAAACATCCGCCCGTTCAATAATGTGTCAGGCCCGGGGGATCGTGCGATCCTCCGGGCCTGATACATGATTCAGGATAATAAAAGTTTGTCGGTGACCTCAGAAGAACCGGTGGCTTGGCCGAATTTGGCCAAAAGGTCTTCCACGGTGAGATGTTTCTTTTCCTCGCCGGCAATATCCAGCGCAATGCGGCCCTCATACATCATGATCAACCGGTCGCCGTATTCAATGGCATCGCGCATATTGTGGGTGATCATCAGGGTGGTCAGACGGTCCTGATTAACCAGGGTACGGGTGACATCCATGACTTTTGCCGCGGTTTTGGGATCCAACGCTGCGGTGTGCTCGTCCAACAGCAAGAGCTTCGGCTTTTGCAGGGTCGCCATCAGCAGGGTCAACGCCTGACGCTGACCGCCGGAAAGAAGACCGACTTTGTCTGTAAGACGGTTTTCAAGACCCAGGTCCAGAATGCGAAGCAGTTCCCGGAATTGTTCCCGCTCGGCTTTGGTAATGCCGATCCGAAGCGTGCGGCGGTTACCGCGCCGGGCAGCCAGGGCGAGGTTTTCTTCAATCTGCATATTGGCAGCGGTGCCCATCATCGGATCCTGGAAAACTCTGCCGATGTATTTTGCCCGCTTGTATTCGGGCAGATGTGTGATATCGATGCCGCCCAAATGGATGCTGCCGCTGTCGACCTTCCACACGCCGGCTACGGCATTGAGCAGGGTGGACTTGCCTGCGCCGTTACCGCCGATCACTGCAATGGACTCTCCGTCTGCCAGGTGGAGGGAAAGGTCCTTCAGGGCATGGTTTGCATTGACTGTGCCGGGGTTAAAGGTTTTGTTGATACCGGAGATTTCAAGCATGGTCCTTTCCTCCTTTCACCAGGTTTTTTCCCGGATGATTGCTCTTCCAATTGGGAATAAACAATGCCAAAGCAACAAAGGCTGCGGAGAACAGTTTCAGATCGTCGGTGTTAAGTCCCAGCTGGATGACCAGCGCGATGACTACATAGTAAATGATCGCACCGATGACGACGCTTGCCAGACGCAGGGCAAAGTTGCGGAAGATCTTGCTGAACAAAACCTCGCCGATGATCACGGCAGCCAGGCCGATGACGATGGCACCGCGGCCCATATTGACGGTGACACTGCCAAGATACTGGGTGTAGAGACCGCCGCTGAGGCCTACAAGACCGTTGGCGATGACCAAACCCACAAGCTTCATGCGGTTGGTGTTGATGCCCTGGGCGCGGCTCATATTGCTGTTGGCACCGGTAGCGCGGATGGCACTGCCAAGCTCCGTGCCGAAAAACCAGTACAGCACACCGATAATGGCGGCTACAAATATCAGCGCTACCAGGCAGGAGGATGCCTGGCTGCGCACGCTGACCAGCAGATTGAACTTGTCCACACTGACTGCCAGCATGGATTTGCCCATAATGCGCAGATTGATGGAATACAGCGCCAGCTGGGTCAGAATGCCGGACAGGATGGGCGGGATGCCCATTTGTGTGTGCAGAACCGCTGTGACAAGCCCTGCCAACGCCCCGGCGCAGAAAGCGGCGATCATGGCGATACCCACGGGCGCACCGTTGATGATCAGCAGCGCTGCGACAGCGCCGCCGGTACAAATAGAGCCGTCTACGGTCAGATCCGAAAAATCGAGAACTTTATAGGTGATGAAGACACCGATGGCCAAAATTCCCCAGATAAGACCCTGGGCCGCTGCATCCGGCAGCATCTTGATCATGGAAGCCAGGAATGACATGTTGTACCTCCGTAAAGTGGTGTTGATGATTACTTCAGATCGTCAGGAATCGTCAGGCCGATGGCGGCAATGTTTTCTTCGTTGATGATCAGCTCCATATCATCGGCAGTCATGAAACCGATGGGAGTAGTTGCGGGATCCGCACCGTTGACCAGAATATTGTAGGCCATTTCGCCTGCGCGGTAGCCCAGGGTGTAATAATCAATGGCCACGGAAGCGGTGCCACCGGACTTCGCCATGCCGCCTTCACCGCAGATCACAGGGATCTTGGCTGGCTCGGCAATGTTTTTGACGGATTCCATGTTCTCGGCGAACAGATTATCGGTGGGGATGTAGATGACATCTGCCTGGTCGCAGGCGGAGGTGACAACGGTGGAAATGGTGGTAACATCACTTGCGGTCAGGATTACGGTGGTAAAGCCGGCCTTTTCGTAAAGATCCTTGGCCTGCTTGCCCTGGATCACAGAGTTGGGTTCTGCGGAGCAATAGATGATAGCAACGGTCTTCGCTTCGGGGCAGAGCTTCTGAGTCAGCTCCACATGGGCGGCGATGTCACTCATGTCGGAGTAACCGGTGACATTGGCACCGGGTGCTTCATTGGAGGCTACGATGGCAGCTTCAGCGGAGACATAGTCCGTAACAGAGGTGCCGATAATGGGAATGGTGGCGGTAGCTTCCTTGGCGGCAATGACGGCAGGTGTCGCATTGGCCATGATCAGATCGACATCGTCATTGATGAACTTGGTCACGATGGTGGTGCAGTTGGTCTGTTCACCACTGGCCAGCTTTACATCAAAGGTAACCTTATCACCCAGCTTCTCTTTCAGGGCATCCTGGAAGCCCTGGGTTGCCTGGTCAAGGGCAACATGCTGCTGCAGCTGCACAATGCCCACAGAGTAGGTTCCGTCATCTTTTGCGTTGTTGGTGTCGCAGGCACACAGGCCCAGCAGCATCAGAGCGGTCGTGATCAGAGCAAGTACGCGTTTCATAATAAAGTCTCCTTTTGTTTTTGAAAATAAAAAAGGCGGCTCTGTCCGAAAACAGAGCCTCCTTCCTGTACATGGGAAAGGGGTTCGGTTATAACACGGACAGCGATGGTGTTATGGAACGACGAAACAGGCCTGCAAAAAAGCAAGCCTTAAAATAAAAATAATAAGAAGAGCCCATCACGGACCGGAAATTCAAATTGGAAATCGCGTTCATAGCCATGATAAGCTCCTTTCTGCCGTCACTGCATGCGGCGTTTTTCTTGTAGAAAACTCTAGCACTTTCGAAAGTGAAAGTCAATGACCAAAGTGCATAAAAATGGATAAATATACAAGGAATAATTGGTACAATACGGCAAAAATGATCGCATTCTGTCTTGCTGCACCAAACAGATGTGCACGCATGCGGCACAGAAAATCGATTTTTGCCTGCCGGATGGCGGATTGTTATTGACTTTATGCGCAAAAAATGGTAGAGTCATTGAAATGAACGCGATGATGAAACCCAGTACGCGCACCAATTCTTCTATCAGAGAGCTGCCGCTTGGTGCAAGGCAGCAGAAGGACTGCGCCGAATTCCTTTCTGAGCGGCTCTGCTGAACACTGCAGTAGGCGGAGACGGGGTGCGCCCGATATCGCGCTTATGGTCTGCTGAGACCGGACAAGGCCGCGTTGTCGCGGTAAATTGAGGTGGTACCACGGGTTTAACTCGTCCTCTGCTTGGCGCAGAGGTTTTTTTGTTTCCGTTACTACACAGAAGACAGAAAGGCAGTATTCTTATGGTTATTACGGAATATTTGGAACGCAATGCCAGACTATTCGGTGCAGAGTCCGCTTTGGTGGAGATCAATCCCTCCGAAGAGCGGGACAACGCCGTTACATGGCGGGACTTTAATCTGATCGAAAACGCCAATCCCGACGCACCCTACCGCCGGGAGATGAGCTGGAAGGATTTTGACCGGCGGGCCAACCGCTTTGCCAATCTCCTGCTGAGCCGTGGCCTGCAAAAGGGCACCAAGGTAGCGATCCTGCTGATGAACTGCCTGGAGTGGCTGCCTATTTACTTTGGTATTTTGAAGGCCGGCTGCATTGCCGTACCTATGAATTTCCGCTATTCTTCCGATGAAATCAAGTATTGCCTGGAACTGGCGGATGTGGAAGTGCTGGTGTTCGGCCCGGAATTTGTCAGCCGGATGGATGCCCTTGCCGGGGATCTGAACTTCCTGAAAATGATGTTCTTTGTGGGCAGAGGCGGTCCGGAATACACGGAAGACTGCCTGCGTTTGACAAATTTTTGCTCTTCCAGCGCACCTCCCGTGGCACTGACGGAAGAGGATCATGCCGCTATTTATTTTTCTTCCGGTACTACCGGTTTCCCCAAGGCGATTTTGCATGACCACAGATCTCTGAACTGCGCCTGCATGGTTGAGCAGAACCACCACTGCCAGACCCGGGAGGACGTATTCCTCTGCATACCGCCGCTGTATCATACCGGTGCTAAGATGCACTGGTTCGGTTCTCTGCTTTCCGGCAGCAAGGCTGTCTTACTCCGGGGCGTGAAGCCGGAATGGATCCTGCGGGCCGTCACGGAAGAAAAGTGCACCATCGTTTGGCTGCTGGTCCCTTGGGCGCAGGATCTTTTGGACGCTGTGGACTCCGGTCGTATCAATTTGGGTGACTACTATTTGGATCAGTGGCGGCTGATGCACATCGGCGCGCAGCCGGTACCGCCCAGTTTGATCCGTCGCTGGATGGAAAAATTCCCCCACCATCAATATGATACCAACTATGGCCTGTCCGAATCCATAGGCCCGGGTTGTGTTCACCTGGGTGTGGAAAATACCCAAAAGGTTGGTGCCATCGGCAAGCCCGGCTACCTTTGGCAGACCAAGATCATCGACGAATCCGGCAATGAAGTTGCCCAGGGTGAAGTGGGCGAATTGGCCGTTCGTGGCCCCGGCGTGATGCTGTGCTACTATAAGAATCCCGAAGCCACCAATGAGGTGCTGAAGGACGACTGGCTTTGGACCGGCGATATGGCCCGCATGGATGAGGACGGTTTTATCTACCTGGTAGACCGCAAGAAGGATGTGGTTATTTCCGGCGGTGAGAACCTCTATCCCGTTCAGATCGAAGATTATCTTCGGGGCTTTGAAAAGATCAAGGATGTGGCGGTCATCGGTCTGCCGGATCCCCGCCTTGGCGAGATCGCGGCTGCCATTGTAGAGATCAAGGAAGGTCAGACCTGCACGGAAGAGGAGATCAACGCTTTCTGCGCAGCGATGCCCCGGTACAAACGCCCCAAGCAGATCATTTTTGACCGGATCCCCAGAAATCCCACCGGCAAGATCGAGAAGCCGGTTCTGCGTGAAAAATACTGCCAGGGCCGCCTGGTGGAAAGCCAGATCACCGGCTAAGGAGGAAAAAGCATGAAAACACTGATGCTTGGCAACGAAGCCGTTGCCAGAGGATTATATGAGGCCGGCTGCAGCTTTGTATCCAGCTACCCCGGTACACCCAGCACCGAAATTACCGAAAGTATCGCTACATATCAGGAGGTCTATGCCGAGTGGGCACCCAACGAAAAGGTGGCCATGGAAGCGGCTTTTGGTGCCAGTTTAGCCGGTAAGCGCAGTTTCTGCGCCATGAAGCATGTGGGCCTCAATGTGGCGGCGGATCCGCTGTTTACCATCGGCTATACCGGTGTCAACGCGGGCATGGTTATTGCTGTGGCGGATGACGCGGGCATGCATTCTTCTCAGAATGAGCAGGATTCCCGTCATTACGCAAGAGCCTCCAAGATCCCAATGCTGGAGCCCTCGGACTCTGCGGAAGCACTGGCCTTTACCAAATTGGCATACGAACTTTCCGAGAAGTTTGATACTCCCGTCTTTATCAAAATGTGTACCCGTGTTTCTCACTCTCAGAGCATTGTAGAGCTGGGTGAGCGGGTGGAGGTCAGCAAGACCTATGAAAAGAATCCGCAGAAGTATATTATGATGCCAGGCAATGCCAAGCGCCGCCATCCCATCGTAGAGCAGCGCACCGCACTGCTGGAAAACTGGGCAGAAACTGCTGAAATCAACCGGCTGGAAGCAGGCACTGACCGCAGCATCGGCATCATTACGGCTTCTACTTCTTATCAGTATGTCAAGGAAGTCTGCGGCGATACTTACCCGGTTCTGAAGCTGGGCATGATCTGGCCTCTGCCCAAGCGGAAGATCGTTGATTTTGCCAGGTCCGTCACCAAACTGATCGTTGTGGAAGAACTGGATAGCTTTATCGAGACCCACTGCCGTCAGCTTGGCCTGGAATGCGCGGGCAAGGAAATGTTCCCCTGCATGGATGAATTCTCTCAGAATCTGGTTGCGGAAAAACTGGGCGTTTCTATGCAAAACGGAATAAAGCTGGATGCGCAGATTCCCGCGCGTCCTCCCGTGATGTGCGCCGGCTGCCCTCACCGTGGCCTGTACTATACCTTGGCAAAGAATAAGGTGACAGCCCTGGGTGATATTGGCTGCTATACACTGGGCGCTGTGCCGCCTTTGGCTGCGCTGGATACCACCATCTGCATGGGTGCCTCCATTTCCGGCATGCATGGCTTTACCAAGGCCGGCGGCGCTGAGGGGCGGAAAGTGGTTGCCGTCATCGGCGATTCCACCTTTATGCACTCCGGTATGACAGGCCTGGTGAATATGGCTTATAACGAATCCTGCGGCACTGTCATCATCGTAGATAACTCCATTACCGGCATGACCGGTCACCAGCAGAATCCCACCACCGGTTTCAACCTGAAGGGCGATCCCTGCACAAAGATCGACCTGGAGACGCTGTGCCGTGCTGTGGGTATCCGCCGTGTGCGGGTGGTAGATCCTTACGATCTTGCCCAGTGCGACGCGGCTATTAAGGAAGAGACTGCTGCCGACGAGCCTTCCGTGATCATTTCCCGCCGGCCCTGCGCACTGCTGAAATATGTCAAGCACAAGAAGCCCATCATTTCGGACTCCGCCAAGTGTGTTGGCTGCAAGGCGTGCATGAAGATCGGCTGCCCGGCCATCAGTATTGTGGACAAGAAGGCCCACATCGACAACACCCTCTGCACCGGATGCGGCGTCTGCGCCCAGCTGTGCAAGTTTGACGCGCTGTGTGCGGCAAAGGAGGACTAAGGATGAAAACAAAAAATATCATGATCGTCGGTGTCGGCGGGCAGGGGAGCCTGCTGGCATCCAAGCTGCTGGGCCGTATGCTGCTGCAGAAGGGCTATGACATCAAAGTATCCGAAGTCCACGGCATGAGCCAGCGTGGCGGCAGTGTGGTGACTTATGTTCGCTTCGGCGACAAAGTTTATTCCCCTGTGATTGACAAGGGTGAGGCCGACTTCATTGTTTCCTTTGAACTGCTGGAAGCCGCCCGCTGGACGGAATACCTCAAACCCGGCGGAAAAATCGTGGTCAATACACAGCAGATTTCTCCTATGCCGGTCATCACCGGCGCTGCCGAGTATCCCCAGGGCTTGGTAGAACAGATGAAGGCTGCCGGTCTGAATGTGGATGCTTTTGACGCACTGGCGCTGGCAGAGCAGGCCGGATCTTCCAAGGCGGTCAATATCGTACTGATGGGGCATCTTTCCCGGAACTTTGATTTTACCGAGGAAGAGTGGATGGACGCGCTGGAAAAAAGCGTGCCTGCCAAATTCCTGGAGCTGAATAAAACCGCGTTTTTGCTTGGCCGTAACACCTGATGGCTCAAAGGAGAGAAGAGATCATGGGAAAGTATTATCAAAAAGATATTGAAACCGCATCCCGGGAGCAGATCCGGGCCTGGCAGGATGAGCGCCTTGTCAAGCAGGTGCAGCATGTATGGGACAATGTGCCCTACTACCGCAGGAAGATGGAAGAAAAGGGTTTGACACCTGCGGATATTCGGGGCACTGCCGATCTGCATAAGCTGCCCTTCCTGACAAAGGACGACCTGCGGGAAGCTTATCCCTACGGCTTGTTGGGAAAGCCTCTGGGCGAGTGTGTCCGCATTCAGTCAACTTCCGGTACCACCGGCAAGCGGGTGGTGGCTTTCTACACCCAGCACGATGTAGACCTGTGGGAGGATTGCTGTGCCCGTGCCATTGTAGCGGTTGGCGGCGGGGAAGAGGATGTTTGCCAGGTGGCATACGGCTATGGCCTCTTTACCGGCGGTGCGGGTCTTCACGGCGGCTCCCACAAGGTTGGCTGCCTGACGCTCCCGATGTCTTCCGGTAATACGGATCGGCAGCTCCAGTTTATGACGGATCTTGGCGCGACCATTTTGTGCTGCACGCCCTCTTATGCCGCGTATTTGGCAGAAAGCATCCATGAACGGGGACTGCGGGATCAGATCAAGCTGAAAGCCGGTATCTTCGGCGCGGAGGCTTGGAGCCAAAAAATGCGGGAGGATATTCAAAACAATTTGGGTCTTAAGGCGTACGATATCTACGGCCTGACCGAGATCTCCGGCCCGGGCGTTGCCTTTGAATGTGAAGCGCAGACCGGTATGCACATCAATGAAGACCACTTCATTGCAGAGATCATTGATCCCAACACCGGCGAAGTGCTTCCCATGGGCTCCAAGGGTGAGCTGGTCTTTACCTGCATCACAAAGGAAGCGTTCCCTCTGCTGCGTTACCGCACCCGTGATATCTGCGTGCTGAGCGATGAACCCTGCCCCTGCGGCAGAACCCATGTCAAGATGTCCAAACCCATGGGCCGCAGCGACGATATGCTTATCGTCAAGGGCGTCAATGTATTCCCGTCCCAGATCGAGGCAGTGCTTCTGGAGCAGGGCTATCCTGCCAACTATCAGATCGTTGTGGACCGGGTTAATCACTCCGATACGCTGGAAGTGATGGTGGAAATGACGCCGGAGAACTTCTCTGACTCTTTGGCAAAGATCACTTCCATGGAAAAGAGCCTGGTGGCCGCGTTGAAGGCGATGCTGGGTATCTATGCCAAGGTTCGTTTGGTGGCACCGAAGACCATTGCCCGCAGCGAAGGCAAGGCTGTCCGTATTATCGATAAGCGTAAGATTTGAGGAGGGGATAGTATGGTATATCAGATTTCGGTTTTTTTGGAAAACCGTGCCGGCCAGTTTGCTGAGATCACAAGGATTCTGGCTGAAAACGGTATTGATTTGCGGGCCATTTCCATTGCGGAAACCGCCGACTACGGCATTCTGCGTATGATCGTGGATGATGCGCAAAAGGCTACAGCGGTCCTGATGCAGCACGGCTATCTGCTGTCAATGACACCTGTTCTGGTCGTGGCGGTTCCGGACCGACCCGGCGG
>JAZNLC010000079.1:0-5288 GCA_045578895.1 Faecousia sp.
CACCGTCAAGCATATCAAAGAGGCCGGGGCGTTGGCACCCAACCACAAGGTGGATACCATCTACTTCGGCGGCGGCACCCCCAGCTTTTTCGGTGCCGACGGCATGGCAACCATTCTCACCGCTGTCCGCCGCTACTTCGATGTGGCAAACGACGCGGAGATCTCCTTTGAGGCAAACCCCGACTCCGTCAACGACAAGCTGCTGCGCAGACTCCGGGCGGAAGGCTTCAACCGGGTAAGCCTTGGCATCCAGTGCGACGACGATGCCATTTTGCAGAAGATCGGCCGCCCCCACAACTATGCCCAGGCGGTAACCGCCGTGGAGCGGATCCGCCGGGCCGGCTACCGCAATCTGTCGGTAGATCTGATGTACGGTCTGCCCGGTCAGACCTTGGACGGCTGGGAGCAGACCCTGCGCCGGGTGCTGACCCTGAATCCTGACCACATCAGCTGCTACGGCCTGAAGGTGGAAGAACGCACCCCCTTGTATGACTACAAGGATGCCTGCAATCTGCCCGATGACGATATGCAGGCGGACATGTATCTGACCGCTGTGGAAATTTTAAAGAGTAAGGGCTACCGCCAGTACGAGATATCCAATTTCGCCCGGAAGGGTATGATCTCCCGGCACAACTGGAAATACTGGACCGGCGGTGAGTATCTGGGCTTCGGACCCGATGCCAGCTCCGATTTCGGCGGCAAGCGCTTTACCCTGGTGCGGGATCTGCTGGCCTATATCGACGGCATCAAGCACGGCGGCCAGGTGGTCTCCGAGCTGCAGGAGATCCCCCAGCGGGAGCGGGCAGGAGAATTCTTGATGACCCGGCTGCGTACTGCCGCGGGTATCGATCCCAAGGAATATGAGAAGAAGTACCTGCTGCCCTTCGCCCCCCTGGAAGCGGCTTTGGAGCGCTGTGCCCAGCAAAAGCTGGCAGTCAAGACCAGCGAAGGTGTGTGGCATCTGACACCGGAAGGTTTTTTGGTATCCAACAGCATTCTGTCGGACCTGCTGCTGATCCAGGATGAATCGGTGCCTATGAACCGAAGAGGATAAAAAATAACCCCTCAGCGAAAAAGCTGAGGGGTTATTCTTCTCTTTAGACTCTGGCGTGACCCCGGGCGCAGATCACATCCACAACGCTGTCTACGCATGCCTGGCAGGTTTCCTTGTCGGTGGCTTCCACCATGACCCGGATTACCGGCTCCGTGCCGGATTCCCGCACCAAAATTCTGCCGGTGTCGCCCAGCTTTTCCGCAACGGCGGCTACGGCCTTCTGTACTTCGGGATCGTTCTGTGCATCAGGCTTGGATTTCACCCGGACATTCTTCAGCACCTGGGGATAGATGGTCAGACCGTCGCACAGCTGATGCAGGGTCTTTTTCTTTGCCAGCATCACTTCCATGATCTTCAGGCTGGTGAGGATGCCATCGCCGGTGGTGGCGTATTTGCTGATGATGATATGGCCGCTTTGCTCGCCGCCGACACGGCAGCCGTTCTGCACCATATACTCATAGACATACTTGTCACCTACCTTGGTCTTGGCGTAGCCAATGCCCTTTTCGTCCAGGGCTTTATAAAGACCGAAGTTGGACATAACCGTAGTGACCACGGTGTTGTTATCCAGGTCGCCTTTTTCCTTCATGTAGCAGCCCAGAATATACAGAATATGGTCGCCGTTGACCACTTCGCCCGTTTCGTCCACGCACAGGCAGCGGTCAGCATCGCCGTCGTAGGCAAAGCCCACATCCAGCCCGTTTTCCACCACAAACTTTTGCAGATGCTCGATATGGGTGGAGCCGGCATTCTCGTTGATGTTGGTGCCGTCAGGCTGGGCATTCATCACGAAGGTCTTGGCACCCAGGGCATCAAAGACGGATTTTGCGATATTCCAGGAAGCGCCGTTGGCGCAATCCAGGCCCACTTTGATGTTCTTGAAGGAGAACCGGCCCAGGCTGATCAGATAGCCGATATAGCGGTTACGGCCGGCGACATAGTCTACGGTGCGGCCGATCTTTTCCTTTTTGGCATAGGGGATCTCGGCATACTTGGCGCCGAAGAGCTCCAGCTCTCCGTCCAGGTAGGCTTCCACATAGGAAATGGTCTCTTCGTCCATCTTTTCTCCCTGGGAGTTCAACAGCTTGATGCCGTTGTCGTAGAAGGGATTGTGGGAGGCGGAGATCATGACACCGCAGTCAAAATCGTCCATCCGGGTTACATAGGCGACGGAGGGGGTGGTGGTGACATGGAGCAGATAGGCATCGGCACCGGAAGCGGTGATGCCTGCCGCCAAAGCGTATTCAAACATATAGCTGGAGCGGCGGGTGTCCTTGCCGATGAGGATCCGGGCAGACTCTGCCCCAGTGGGGCGCTTGATATTATAGTACCAGCCTAAAAACCGGCCTACTTTAAAGGCATGGTCGGCAGTGAGGTCGATGTTGGCTTCTCCCCGGAAGCCGTCAGTTCCGAAATATTTTCCCATAGTGTAACTCCTTTCGCTGCGGTAAATGAGCGTTTAGCGCAGTAACCTTGGCTCTCCCTCTGGGAGAGCTGTCACGGCTTTAGCCGTGACTGAGAGGGTGTTGTTTGTTGCAAAAGCCCTCTCCGTCAGCCCTTCGGGCTGCCACCTCTCCCATAGGGAGAGGCAAGTGGTGCTGAGCAGATAAACGATCATTTAGAGACGTTACTTCTTTGTGACGATGGTGTCGTTCTTCTTGTAGATGCAGTTGGCGGGGATCACACCCCGGACGCAGCTGGTTGGATAGACGCTGGAATTTCTGCCGATGACGGTGCCGGGATTCAGCACACTGTTGCAGCCGATCTCCACGAAGTCACCCAGCATCGCGCCCACTTTTTTAATGCCCGTTTCGATGGGAGGATCGCACTTGATCACCACCAGGCTCTTGTCGGATTTGACATTGGAGGTGATGGAACCGGCACCCATATGGCTGCGGTAACCCAGAATGCTGTCGCCCACATAGTTGTAGTGGGGGACCTGCACATTGTCGAAAATGATCACGTTTTTCAGTTCTGTGGAATTGCCCACCACGCAGTTCTCGCCGATGAGGGCACTGCCGCGAATAAATGCGCAATGGCGCACTTCCGTACCGGCACCGATGATGCAGGGACCGCCAATATAAGCGGTAGGGGCAATTTTGGCGGTATTATGCACCCAAACCTGGGGCGCGATCTCGGCATATTCTTCTTTGCTTAACCCTTCGCCCAAAGAAAGAATGGTATCCTTGATACCCTTCAGGGCTTCCCAGGGGTAGGTGAAGGAAGCGAGATACTCCGCGGCGATGGTATGGCTGAGATCATAAAGTTCTGAAATTTTGCACATAAGCGGATCAGCCTTTCTGCAGACTATTGTCTGCGGAGGTATTGTACCATAATACAGACTCGAAATCAATGTTTTTATGGCAGCGGCGGGACTGTGCACATGCAGAGGACGGAAAAAGAGGGAGTGTTTTCGCAAAAAAGACCCATGTAAAACAGCACAAAAACGGCGGAAAACCCCGGGGAAATATGAGGTTCTTTTCGGCAAAATAGAGATATTGACTTCTTTACACTTTGGAGTATAATCTGCTGAAACGGAGGAAAAACTCCGGCGCGAAAATGGCTGAAGCACAGTTGGTGCGCGAAAAAGATACGGAGGTATCTGCCATGAACAAACTGCAAAAGCTCTACCGCAAAACCGGCTGGCACACGGTGTTCAGCTTCGACGACGAAGCCACCAGCGCCAGAACCTATCTGCTGGGTGCTACCAGCGTTCAGGCCATCGTCAACGGCCTGAGCACCGGTATCTTCTATACCGGCTTTTTGATGGGCTACGGCATCGATATCGTCAATCTTTCCATTTTGACGGTGATCCCCTACCTGACGACTCTCTTTACACTGCTGACCCCTTACATCCTCGACCGGTTTAAAAAGCGGCGGCTGGTGCTTTCCATCGCCCGCATCGCCTACTATGCCATCAATATTATAGGCATTACCCTGCTGCCGAAAATGGTGGTGTATCAGCGCTACCGGGTCATCGGTCTGATCGTCATCGTTTTTGCGGCCAATGCCATTAATTTCCTCTTTGCTGGCTACAGCCCCTGGCAAATGCCCTACATCACCCCGGAGATCCGTACCGGCTATTTCTCAGCCACCGCCATGGCCAGCAACCTCATCGGCACCGTGGCAGCGCTGCTGACCAGCCTGCTGACTGAGAATCTGGACCCGGTAACCAGGCTGCGGGTGTTTACCAATCTGCGGTACGCGGCATTTTTCGTCGCTATGCTGGATGTGTATCTGCTGCAAAAGCCGAAAGAGCCGGAGTATGTTCTCTCCAGCAGCAAGCCGTCGCTGGTCAATATCATCCGGCTGCCCATACGGAATAAGCGGTTTTTGCGGACCATGCTCATCTATTTCGTATATACCCTGAGCGCGAACCTGACCACCTCCGTGATCACCACCTGGCAGCTGCAGACGGTAAAGACAGGCTATGTATTTCCCTCGGTGGTCAATGTGCTGTTCCCGCTGTTTGTGATATTTACCTCGGCACCCTGGGGCAAGGTGATGCACAAGCTGGGCAATCTCCGGTCACTGGCCATTACCTGCGTGGTGCTGGCCGTCAGCTATTTCGGCTATGCCTTCGTGGATCACGAAAACTTCCTGTGGCTGCTGTTGATCGTGCGGCTGGTGCAGCACGGTATCGGTATGCTGCAAAACTACTCGGTGAACAATCTGATCTACCTCAACCTGCCGAAGGAGGATCAGACCTGCTTTACCTCCTTTTATACCATCGTTGCCAATTTGGGCGCGTTTATCAGTATGTCCATCGGCACCTGGGTGGTGGCAAATATGGAGGGTATGACAAAGAGTATCTTTGGATACCGCATGTCCAGCGTGCCGCTGTTGCTGCTGGCGCAGGGTATCCTGCTGGCACTGACGGCGCTGTATGTGCTGCTGCTGCGCAAATGGACCGAACCTACAGACAGAAATATGTAATCAAAAAGAGGGTAGCGACGCTACCCTCTTTTACTTGTACAAAGAAAACCCCCAGCACGGCAGGGGGTTCCAAAAAGCTTTCGCTATGCCCAGTCCCGCCGCAGCGGAAGGCCTCCCTCTGATGAGGGAGGTGTCAAAAATCTATTTGATTTTTGACGGAGGGAGAGAAACAAGTAGAGAAAATTCTCTCCCCCAGTCAGCCTGTTCGGCTGACAGCCCCCTCGTCAGAGGGGGCCTTGGGTGCGCGCATAACCGCATCTGCGGTAGTAGGGCAGAATACGCAAGCGAAAGATAATTC
>JAZNLC010000080.1:0-3110 GCA_045578895.1 Faecousia sp.
CTTAGAGCCCGTCAACGATGCCCTGACACCCCAGCTCCAATCCATCGTCGATACCATCCGGGCATGTGTGGCAAAGATCCAAAGCCTCATCGCCCCGCTGAAGACCATCGATTTTACTCCGGCAGCGGAGGCCTTCCGCCGTTTGGGAAGCACCGTTGCCGGCTTCGGGGCGCAGGTGCTTTCCTCTCTGGAATCCGCCTGGCATACCCTGCTGGTGCCGTTGAGCAAATGGGTCATACAGGAGGCCGTTCCCGCATCTGTGGATGTGCTGACGGCGGCCTTTTCCGCCCTGAAAGCCATCCTGGCACCTTTGCAGGCAGGGTTTTCCACTCTGCGTACGGCACTGACCCCCTTCGCCCAATTCCTGGGGGAAACGGTGAAGCTGGCCCTGCAGAGCCTGCAGGCCCAGTTTGAAAAGCTGCGGCAGGCATTTTCCTTGCAGACCCCTGCCATCACTGCCGGCTTTCAGACTTTGGCATCGTCTTTCAGCGGCCTGTGGGAGCGTTCCCGCCCGGCTTTGGAGCAGCTGCGAAGCTTCTTTTTGCAGGTCATCGGCTCCATGGGCGATGCCGCCTCGTCCCTGCCCGCCATCCTTAAGGGCATCACGGACTTTTTAAGCGGCGGCTTTTCCGGCAGCTGGCGCAGCGCCTGGGAGGGGCTGAAGAGCGTCCTCAAGGGGGCGGTCAACGGCATCATCAGCCTGCTGAACACCATGCTGCGGGGGCTGGTTTCCGGCATCAACGGCGTGGCAAAGGCCCTCAACGGTCTTTCCGTCAAGGTGCCCAACTGGGTGCCGGTGCTGGGGGGCAAGACCTACGGCTTTTCCATCCCCACCGTCTCCGCCCCCCAAATTCCCTATCTGGCTCAGGGCGCGGTGCTGCCGGCTAACAAGCCTTTTTTGGCCATGGTGGGCGATCAGCGCCACGGCACCAATATTGAAGCGCCCCTTGCTACCATCCAGGAAGCGGTGGCGCTGGTGATGCGTGACCAGACGGATGCCATCATGGCAGGATTTTCCGCTTCCGTGGAGGTGCAGCGGGAGATCCTCAGCGCGGTGCTGGGCATCTCCATCGGCGACGAGGTGATAGCCGCCGCCTATGACCGGTGCCAAAGCCGCCGTGCTGTGATGAAAGGAGTATCCTATGCGCTGTAAGACAGACCGATTCACCGTAAACGGCATTCCCATGCTGGCGCCGGACGGGCCGGTGAGCGTATCCTATTCCGACCTGGACGGCCCCGACGCGGGCCGTGACCTCAACGGCATTCTCCACCGCAGTGTGGTGCGCTACAAGGTGGCCGCCTGGGAATTTACCTACAGCAACTTAAGCGACGAAGAGAAGCGGTATCTGGAAGAGCTGTTTCCCGATGCGCCCACCTTCTTATTTTCCCATCCGGGCAGGCACGACGCGTCCCAGACCGAGACGACGCAGTGCTACCGCTCCCGTTATGGGCTGGCATGGCGCAATGCCCGCACGGGCCTGTGGTCGGAGCTGAAATTTCAGATCATCGAGGTGTAGCCCATGGCAAAGTATGAACTGCGGCTGGGTGACGGCACGGTCCTCACCGCCGTCAAAAGGCTGGATATCACCTGGCAGCTCAGCGATTCCCGTGACATTTCCTTAGGCTCTGCCTGCGCCGCCATGGCGCAGATCTCCCTCTTCGGGGATGCCCCGCTGGAGGTGTCAGATCCGGTGTCGTGCTATGAAGACGGCACCTTGCTGGGTACATTTTACTGCACCCAGCCCAGCCGGAGCGGCAGCACCCTTTCCTTTACGGCCTACGATGCCATGATATGCTTTGACCGGGACATTACCGCCTGGCTGGAAGGGCAGACCTTTCCTATGGCGGCGCAGACCCTGCTGGAAGCCCTCTGCGGCCACTGCGGTGTGCCTGTGACGGCAGCCCTGCCGGATTTTACCCTGGAAGCGTTTTCCCAGCCGGGACTGACCGGGCGGCAGCTGCTGCAATATCTGGGCCAGCTGGGCGGCATGCTGTGGCATATCACCCCGGAGGGGACGCTGGAAGCCTTTTGGTATGACTATGAAGAGGCTGCCCAGCCGGCTTTCGCCTCCGGCAGCTTTCAGTGCGCCGAAGCTCCTGCAGCCCCCATTGCGCGGGTGCTGATCCGCACAGTGCCGGAGGAGGTGGGAGCGGTGTGGCCCGACGGCGCTTCCGACACCGCCAACACCTATATTTTGCAGGGCAACCCCCTGCTTCCCACCACCGCTGACCGGCAGGCCGTGGCAAAGGGGCTGTATGAACGGCTGAAGGATTATACCTGCACGGCATTTTCCGCAGCCTTGCTGCCGGGGGAGAAAGTGCTGCCCGGGGCAGTGGTGCGGCTGCCGGGCGGGCAGCTTTCCCCTGTGATGAAGCTGACGCTGCAAAACGGCCTGCGGCGCATGGAAGCCACAGCAAGCGACAGCCTGCAATCTACGGAAAGCTTCAACCGGCTGCAGCTGCAAAGCCTGCCCGGCAGAGTTTTAACGGTGGAGCGCACCGCTGAGGGCCTCAAGGCGGAAAATACGGGCATCCGGGGGGATGCCGCCGCCCTGGCGCTGACGGTGGAGGGCATCACCGCCCGGGTTAGCTCCGCCGAGGAAAAGGCGGCAGATTATGCCCTGAAAAGCCAGCTATCGGTGCTGGAGCAGCGGTCCGACGGTCTTTCCCTGTCCGTGACCCAATTGCAGGCCGCAACGGATGCCAAGGCGGACAAAAGCCAATTATCCGAGGTGACGGAGCATTTCCGCTTCGGCAGCGACGGCCTGACCATCAGCGATTCGGCTACCGGCATGGGCATCCGGGTCAGCGAGGAGGCGGTGGCCTTCCACGGCGGCGCGTCCTCCACCACGGTCATCACCCCCAACGCCATGGAAACCACCAATCTGGATGTAGCCACCCGCTTAGACCTTGGCGGCTTCAGCTTTCTCCCCCGCACCAACGGCAACCTGAGCCTGCGCTACACCGCAAAATGATCGTTTATGCGGGCAGTGCCCGCAGACAATTCGTGCACGGTGCGGTGCTTGTCGTTACACCTTTGGGCATCGCTCGGTGTCGTTTTTGCGGCAATTATCGATAGAATTTTTAGGGAATCCCCCTAAAAACCTATC
>JAZNLC010000081.1:0-5518 GCA_045578895.1 Faecousia sp.
GAATTCATACTCGTTTCCTCCACCGGCTCAGTCCTGAGGCTGGATGGCAGCCTTGTGCTCCTCCTGAATGGCCTTCAGCAGCGCAGGGTCCTCCAGCAGCTTCAGTGCGCTCAGACCCACGATCTTCGCGGCACTGATGACAGACTGTCTGGCCTTCTCGCTCTTGCCGTCATTCATGTAAGGAACGGTGTGGCCGTTGTGGTCACTGTAATAGACGGTAACGTTGGTGGTGGGCGTCACCCAGGAAACATTGGCGATGTCCGTAGAGCCGTTGCTCATCTTGGCCTCGCGGTTGATCTTGGGTGCGCCGATCTCCTCGGCAGTGTCCAGCACCAGATTCCGCAGCGTCATCACGGGCACATGGTTCCAGTACACAGGGCGGGGTGTGATCTCCGCCGTGGTGCCGGTCATCAGGCAGGCACCCTTGACGATGTCATGCATACGGGGCACCATATCCCCCTCCAGATAGAGGCGGTCGTGAGAGCGCAGGGTAATGTGTGCGCTGGCTTTCTCGTGGACGATGTTGGACGGGCCGGTACCCTCGCGGATGGTATAGTGGATGCGGCAGCCGTCCTTCACATGTTCTCGCAGGATCTCCAGTCCGTGGAAGGCCAGCAGCATGGCGTCCATGGCCGAGCGGCCTTTCCATGGGCCGCCGGATGCGTGGGCGGGGATGCCGTGGAAGGTGACATGCTGGGGGGACAGGGCCTTATTGGCGAAGGAGCAGGAGGTGCTCCTTCCGGTGTGGTAGGAGAACATCACGTCCACGTCCCGGAACAGGCCTGCCTCCACCATGTCGATCTTGCCGCCCTTACTTTCTTCATCGGGGGTGCCGTAGAGCACCAGTTTGAAGGGTTCTTTGACCACCGCTTTCAGGGCCAGGGCGGCACCGATGGTGGTAGCGCCCTGGAGGTGGTGGCCGCAGGCATGGCCCATGCCGCGAAGAGCGTCGTATTCCATCATAAAGCCGATGGACGGGCCGCCACTCCCCTGCTCCCAGGTGGCGCGGAAAGCGGTCTCCAGGCCGCCCATTCCCCGCTCTACCGCGAAGCCCTCCCCTTCCAGCAATTTTGCCAATAGGTCACTGGCGTAATATTCTTCCCGACCGATCTCGGGGTGGTCAAAAATGTCACAGGCAATGGCAAACAGCCGATCAGCGTTTGCCGCCACCACATTCAGTAGATTTTCTTTGATATCCATAGCGTTTCCCTTTTGTCCGGAGTCTGTAAAAACCAGTTACTGAACGGCGGCGTCGCGCTGGCGATCCAGTTTTGCATTGCGGAAATAGAGCAGCATATCAATGGAGATCTCCACAAAGTTCAGCACGTAGAAGGCCCAGCCAAGGTAAAACAGGAACTCCAGTTCCGTGCCTGCGGCCTGTGCGCCGTTCCACAGCATGATCTTGCGAATGATGCCAAAAATGTAACCGACCCAAATGAACACCTCAAAAAACAGGCTCTTTCCCTTTGCGGTCCGTGCAATCCAGGATTTCCGAATGGAAATGGGCCAGGAAATGCCAAAGCAGAGGATCATTAAAGCTTCCAGTAAATCAGTCATAATTCTTCTCCTTCATCTTGTTGTATTCTTCTTCCAAAAGCGCCAGCGTACCGAGGATCTCGGTCAATATACCGTTTTTCATGCAGCTCTCGTCAGGACAGAGCCATTCGCTATGCAGCATTTGCTTGTGTCCGGTATCCGTGCTGACCGTGCCAAGGCGGAAGTAGGAAGACGGGACGGCATCAGCGAAGTACGAAAAGTCCTCTCCGCCCATACCCGGTTCGGTTCGGATGGTGTAGCCTTCCGTACCAAGGGCTTCCTCCATTACCTTTGCAAGTATCATGGTGGTATCTTCGTCACAAATCACCGGAGGATATCCGTTTTTTGTCACCACAGTGGCCGTGGCACCGCAGGATACCGCTGCCGCTTCTGCAACCTTTTTTACCTGTGCTTTTACCAAATCTCTCGTTTCCAGATCCAGCGTACGGATGGTGCCGCACATTTCCACTTCTCCGGCGATAATATTGCCCTTCGTTCCCCCGTGAATGGAGCCAACAGTCACCACCACCGGTTTCAGCGGAGAAACGACCCGGCTGGCAACGTTTTGCAGGGCGGTAAGCACATGGGCAGAAGCGATGACTGCATCTACTCCGCGGTCAGGACGGGAACCGTGACAGGTGGCACCCTCAACCGTGATCCGCAGGCCTGTGGAACAGGCGCACATTTGATGGGGAAACAGAACGATATGTCCAGCGGGATAAGCGGGATCAACATGAAAACCAAGCACCCGACGAACAGGCGGATTCTGCATGCAGCCGTCCTCAATCATCTGACGGGCACCGCCACCGTTTTCTTCGGCGGGTTGGAAGAACAGCTTGACAGCGCCTTTCAGTTCACCTTCCATCTCTTTCAGGATCTTTGCCGTACCCATCAGAACTGCCGTATGGATGTCGTGACCGCAAGCGTGCATCACACCCGGCACTTTAGAGGCATAAGGCACATCGTTCATTTCCTGAATCGGCAGTGCATCAATATCTGCACGGATTCCGATGGCAAAATCAGCCTGATGATTGCCAATGATGCCGACCACACCATGTCCACCTACATTTGTTTCATGAGGAATACCCAATTGGGTCAGGTAATCACTGATAAATGCCATTGTATTTTCTTCCTGGTTGGAAAGTTCCGGGTACATATGCAAGTGCCGACGAATTGATACAACTTCCTCGAACACCTTATCAATTTTGCGTTTGATCTGATCCACCATCATGCCGCGTCCTCCCGCAATTTCTTTATATCAACGATTTTTACACTTCTGCTGCTTACAATTTTCCGACATTATTCTCTATTTTTATTATACAGCCTGCTGTTCGCGATAAAAACGAACATAATTTGCGCAAAATAGGTCAATACTGACAAAAAAACAGTGCGCCATTTGGCACACTGTTTCATCGATATTTGGAATGCGTTTATAAAGCAGGCAGTTTCAAACGAATCAAGCGTTTGGGGCGGCCTGCGCCATTTTGCGGCTGGATTCCAACAATTTCCGCATAGCCCGCCTGTATGAGTTTTGCCACGATCCGGTTCATGCTGCTCAACGTCAGATTGCAAACCTCCGCAAGCCTGTCCGATGTTACGTTTTTGAAGTTATATTGTGCCTGCGCTTTGATCAATGAGATCAACACAGCCGTACCCACGCCGGTTTCACTGGAAATACGTTCCAGCTGGATCTCTTTGATCTCCCGCTCGTGTTTGGCCTGTCCAAAAACAAACGGACCGGATTGCCCGCCGCTTTCATCAGTAATATAGTAGCAATTGTATTTCTGATTTTGCGCACACTGAACACTGCTTTGTGCGTTGCTTTTCGCGATTCTATGATTGAGCCCAAACCCAATGCCGATGGATACAAACGTCACATCCGGTAAATACTCCAGCCGCTGCGCCAGATCAAACTTCGCAAAATGTTCGGTAACGGCATACAGCTCGGCCTGCGTGGTATACAACAGAAAATCGGTTTTCGTTTGTTTTTCAACAACAGCTCCGATATTCTGCGCATAAGAGTATACATCTGTTTCAATCTGATGCATCGTATGCATCTGTCGAATTTCCTGAACGCTGCCGTTATACATCTCCGCCATTCGTACGGACAACAGGATCGCGGCAACCGAAAATCCGGCTCTGTTCTGCTGCTCGTGAACTTGATGCTGAATGCGAAGATTGTTGATTGCCTCATGAATATCGTCTGCTGTCAGCGGAACCAAAAATACCGGGTACGGTCGCAACTTGCTGTGCTGCGCAATACCAACCGATGCACTCAGGCAAATACCGGCACGCTTATTCTTTAAGTTGTCCAAATGGTATGCACAGGCTGCCTCTGTATAGTCATATAGCAGATCTGTTCCATTATAATAGTTTTGCACTTGTGGTAAGTCATTGTAACAATAGATACTTACATCTTTTAGCGGTAAACCTACCTTGTCACACAAAAGTGCCTTTAATTTGCTGGCGGTCAAATCATACATATCAAACGTGATATTCGCAATGTCCGCACCGGCACGCTGTGCCTTTAATAAGGTGCAAAGAACCGCGCTGATCGACCGTTTGGGATAACCCCATGGAATGCTGGGAGAAATCTGTCGACAAGCGTGAAAGTAGTATCGCACACCTGTAAATAAAACTGCGTCATAAGCTTTTTGTACTTTCTCCAAAGTGGGAGCAACAGTTTCCCAAGTGCAAGGAAAATCATCCATGTCCACAAACTGCATTTCCGGATCAAACGTTTTTCGAATCTTTTCTATGGAGCTTTGGTTTCCAACAAGAGCTATTTTCATATGGCCCACGCTTTCTCTCACAGCAAGTATTTCTTGAAGGTATTCCGACAAAACCGTTCACACAGACACAACCTTTGAGCGCTACACAATAAGATGTCCCTTGTTATCTTCAATTATATTCCAATTCCAATATTTTACACAACCATACTTCGTTAAATAAACTGTTATTTTCAATTTCATTATACCGCCTATTGCCCGCGATATAAATGAGCATAATTTGCGCATAATAGGTCAATACCAACAAAAAAACGGTGTCGCATTTGACGATATTGTAGGCCTAATTGTTGCCAAGTCGCCCTCTTTCAGTGACTCCACACAAGATCTTTTATGCCCCGCTCTTATGGTCTACTCAACAAAGTTGCTTGTTGAGACGGGATGTTCCCGGTCGTACATATTCAGCTCCTGGCTCAGCTTCCAAGCCAGATGGAAACCGAAAATGAAACTGTCTATGGAAAGGTCCTCGGCGATCCGGTCTTTGCAGTCGATGATATGCAGCACCACTTTCCTATCGGCCTTATCCAATCGTCCGATAAGCTCCTGATGGCTGCGCTCAATTCCCTCTTTGAGCTGCACCACAGGGGGCTTATTGTAGAAATCATCATATATTGCTTTCAGCAGTTCGTTCATATGTCATCGTCCCCTATTTTTATGTTTTTTCTTAGACGGTTGTGCTTTCTATCCAAACAGTCATTAATGGTTTTGCCGGAGTCTTTTCCTTCGATATACGCCTGAAGTGCTTCCATCCATATATCGTCCTCGACATAAAACGGATCTCGACCGCACTTATAAAAGAAGTTCGTCATGAACTGCCCGAAGCGCAGATCGGGGTAGGCTTTCCAAGCTTCCTCCAGCTTAGTGAGCAGAGGATGAATACGCTTAGGATCTCTCCCGCAGTAATCCTCCACAAGCACGCAGTAGCCGGAGACGCGAACTTTGAAGTCCACATAAGCTTCCTCGATGGTTTTGAACCGATTGGTTGTGCTGTTGAAAGCACCGTAAAGCGTAGGCAGGAGATCTGTATGATACCCCTGTTCCTCCATGCAGACGGTGAAGGCCCGCAGCAACCGTTTCAGGTATGCCGTACGCTGATTGGGATACTCGAACCCGTAGATGGTTTCCACGCCTACCGAGTATTCACCGGTATCCTTCCAGCGTACGAGTTCGATGTCGTTGAGACTCCATTGCGTGCA
>JAZNLC010000082.1:0-2489 GCA_045578895.1 Faecousia sp.
ATCTGCACCTTCACCGGAAATACTTCCGGTTGGTGGTACGAAAATGTATTTAGCTCCACCAGCGTTGTCTACCTGGTGATCTACGGCCTGATGATCTTCTTCTTCAGCTGGTTCTACTCCCAGATCCAGTACGATCCTGTGGAAGTTTCCAACAACCTGAAGAAGAACGGCGGCTTCATTCCCGGCTTCCGTCCCGGCAAGCCCACCGCTGAGTTCATCAAGAAGGTGATCTCCAAGATCGTCATCTTTGGTGCGGTCTATTTGGCAGTTGTTTCTATGCTGCCTATGGTCGCCGGCGCTGTCACCAAGACCAATCTGGCCATCGGCGGTACTTCCATCATCATTGTGGTGGGTGTTGCCCTTGAGACCGTGAAGGCTTTGGAGGCTCAGATGCTCATGCGGCACTATAAGGGCTTCCTGGATTAAACGGAGGCTAAGCTTCATGAAACTGATCCTGTTAGGAGCTCCCGGCGCAGGTAAAGGTACCCAGGCTGAACTGCTGATCCAGCAGCTGGGCATCCCTTCTATCTCCACCGGTAATATGCTCAGAGAGGCCATGGCAAATGGCTCTGAACTGGGCAAACAGGTGAAACAGTACATGGACGGCGGCCTGCTGGTTCCCGACGAGCTGGTCCTCAGCTTGCTGGCGGACCGTGTGGCTCAGCCCGATTGCGCAAACGGCTATATCCTGGACGGGGTGCCCCGCACCCTGGTCCAGGCTCAGGTCCTGGATGCCAAGGGTGTTGAGATCGACCATGTGGTTTCCCTTGAGATTGATGATAATGTGATCGCGGGCCGTATGACCGGCCGCCGGGTGTGCCCTTGCGGCGCGACCTATCACATTACCGCCAACCCTCCTAAGCAAGAAGGTGTTTGTGACCTTTGCGGTGAAAAGCTGATGATCCGTAAGGACGACACACCGGAAACGGTGTTGAAGCGTCTGGCGGTATATCATGCCTCCACCGAGGTTTTGAAGGACTATTACGCGAAGCAGGGCAAACTTCGCCTGATTGAGGGTAATCAGTCCATTGAAGGCGCCAATAGAGAGATTCTTGCGGCTATAGGAGCAAAGGTATGATCGCAATTAGAAATGAACGTGAGCTGGCGTTGATGCGGCAGGCCTGTAAAATTACCGCGGCAGCCCGTGCTTTGGCAGGGGAAATGGTAAGACCTGGCGTGACAACCAAGCAGATCGATAAAGCTGTTCACGATTATATCGTGAGTCAGGGCGCAAAACCGTCGTTCCTGAACTATAACGGCTATCCTGCCAGCGCGTGCATTTCGGTGAATGAAACGGTGATCCATGGTATTCCGGGTGGTTACACCCTGAAAGACGGGGATATCGTTTCCATCGATGTGGGCGCGTATTACAAGGGATTTCACGGAGATTGCGCGGCAACCTTTGCCTGCGGTACCATCAGCGACCATGCCCAAAAGCTGATCGATGTCACAAAGCAGAGCTTTTTCGAAGGCATTCGCTTTGCGAAGCGTGGACACAGAGTGTCCGATATCTCCCACGCCATTCAGACGTATGTGGAGTCTAACGGTTTTTCAGTTGTGCGCTCTTTCGTAGGTCACGGCGTAGGCACACAGCTTCATGAGGAGCCGGAAGTTCCGAATTTCGGACCTGCCGGCCGTGGGCCCAGATTGCTTCCCGGTATGACCCTGGCCATTGAGCCTATGGTCAACACAGGCACCCACGAAGTTCGCGTCCTTCGGGATGGCTGGACAGTGGTGACTACCGACGGAAAGCTTTCCGCCCACTACGAAAATACTGTACTCATCACCGACGGCGAGCCGGAAATCCTCACCGTCACAGAAGGACTTTGACTATGGACCCAGAACGATCGGATATAATCATTTCGGATGTGGTATCTTCCACAGCCGGCCGGGATCAGGGCAAACTGTTCTATGTAATTGGAGCTGACCCGGTTTACCTGATGCTGGCCAACGGAAAAGACCGAACGCTGGAAAAACCCAAGCGTAAAAAACGCAAGCATGTACAAAAGGTCCTTCGCCCAGAGACCCGGGTCGCCGAAAAGATCGCTTCCGGTGACAAGGTTCTCAACAGCGAATTACGAAGAGACTTGGCTTATCTCAGCCGAGAGATGCAAAGTAATAACCTGGGAGGTTTCTAACTTGGCAAAAGACGACGTAATCGAAATTGAGGGAATCGTAACGGACAACCTGCCCAATGCCATGTTTAAGGTGGATATCGGCAACGGCCATACGATTCTGGCAACCATTTCCGGCAAGCTCAGAATGAACTTTATCAAGATCTTGCCCGGTGACAAGGTAACCGTTCAAATGTCTCCTTATGATCTGACCAGAGGCCGGATCACCTGGAGAAGCAAGTAATACACTCGAGACAATGTTCTCATATGGAGGTTAAACAGTATGAAGGTAAGACCGTCCGTTAAACCCATGTGCGAAAAGTGTAAGATCATTAAGCGCAAGGGTCGCGTAATGGTAATTTGCGAAAACCCCAA
>JAZNLC010000083.1:0-5598 GCA_045578895.1 Faecousia sp.
CATGACCGTCACCGACGGCATCTACGGCGGTCGGTTCTCCGGCGCGGGCTTCAAGGGCTGCTGCATGGCCCTGATCGACCCCGCTTATGAAGAATCCGTCGTCGAGCAGGTAAGCGCCGCCTACCTGAAGGCATTCCCCCATTTGGAAGGCAAGTATTCTGCCCATATCTGTGAGAGTGCGGATGGCGTCAGCCTTTGACAGGAGGCCCTTCGGGGCGGTACGCATTGCAATAAAAAACACCCCGGAACTGCTGTTCCGGGGTGTTGGTGCGTCTATTAGTCAGCGACGTAAGGCAGCAGAGCGATCTGGCGGGCACGCTTGATAGCGCCGGTCAGGTCACGCTGGTGAGCTGCACAGGTGCCGGTAGTACGGCGGGGCAGGATCTTGCCGCGCTCGGACAGGTAACGGCGGAGCTTAGCGGTATCCTTATAGTCGATAGCGGTCACCTTGTCTACGCAGAAAGCACAAACCTTCTTGCGCTTACGGGGACGCATACGCTGTTCGTTAGCCATGGTATTATACCTCCTTGTTAGAGTAGAAAAGTTCAAAAGCGGCTGCCGATACAAATTTGTTGGTGTGTGGGCAGCAAGAGATTTTATTGCAGATCAAGTCGTAAAAACCGCTGGAATACTTTGTGTATTTCAAGGTTTTTACGGCGAAGAGATGCGATAAAAGATCTGCTGATCCACCAGCAAGAAATTTTAGAGGTAGCCTAAAAATTAGAAGGGCAGCTGCGCGTCATCATCATCCAGCATCGCGAAATCGGATGCGCCGGTGCTGGGAGCGCTGTAGCCGCCGAATGCAGGCGCGGGAGCGGAGCCGTAGGGGTTGCCGTAGCTGTTGCCAGTGTAGGAACCGCCCTGGTCGTCACGCTTGCTGTCGCCGAAGTAGACATTGTCTGCAACGACTTCTGCAGTGCGGCGCTTGTTGCCGTCCTTATCGTTCCAGCTGCGGATCTGCAGCCGGCCGGACACCACCGCCATGCGGCCCTTGGTGAAATACTTGGAGACGAACTCTCCGGTCTGACGCCAGGCGACACAGTCGATGAAGTCGGTTTCCCGTTCGCCGTTTTCGTTCTTACCGAAGTCACGGTCGACAGCCAGCGTGAAGCTGGCGACGGCGATGCCGCTGCCGGTACGGCGCAGCTCGGGGTCACGGGTCAGGCGACCCATGATAGTGATGTGGTTGAGCATAGAGTTTCCTCCTTACTCTGCCACTACGGTGGTCAGGCAGCGCAGAACGCCTTCAGTGATCTTCATAACACGCTCCAGCTCAGCGGGGAACTCGGGCTTGCTTTCGAAGTTCATGAGGACGTAGTAGCCTTCGGCCAGGTCGTTGATCAGGTATGCAAGACGACGCTTGCCCCACTCGTCAACGTTGGACACGGTACCCTCCGCCTCCACCATTGCCTTGAACTTTTCCACAAGTGCGGCGATGCCTTCCTCACCCAGAGCGGGATCCAGGATGTAAAGCACCTCGTACTTACCGGTAATCTTAGCCATGTTGATTGCACCTCCTTTTGGACTTTTGGCCTCCGGTCTCGCCGGAAGCAAGGATATACCTGCACACGCAGGCTAGTGTATTATATAGGATGTCCACCGGAAAGTCAAGAAGAAAATTTGAAAAAAACGGGAAAAATCCTGGAAACAACCGTTTATTGCCGCAGAAACGAACGAAATAGCAATTCGCAGCAAAAAGGCGCCCCGGTTGGGGCGCCCCTTTGATCGTTAGCAGCAGTTGTGATCGCAGCCGCAGTTGCCGTTGTAGTTGGCGCACATATTGCCGCAGTTGTTGCCACAGCCGTTGCCGCAGCCGCAGAACAGGATGAGCAGGATGATGATCCAGCAGTAGTTGCCACCAAAGAAACCGTTATTGCACATAATGAATACCTCCGGGAATTTTTTCACGGCTGAGCCGCTCATTCCATGGTATTCCGCAGGCCCAAAAATGTGCGGCGGTCAAATTGACACCGCCGCGCAAATGGCCTATAATAAATCAAACCTATGCGTTGGAGGCGCGGCTATGCAGATCATAGAAGACCGCCGGGCATTGCACCGGATCCCGGAGCCGGATTTTCGGCTGAATAAAACCCTTGTATATATTGAGAACGCGCTGAAAGACCTGCGCTGTCAGGTGTTTGCGCCCATAGATAAGGCCCTTTGCGCCTGGTTTGACTTTGGGGCGGAGCATACCATCGCCTTCCGGGCGGATATGGACGCGCTGCCTATTTCGGAAAAAACCGGGCTGCCCTTTTCTTCGGAGCACGAAGGCTACATGCATGCCTGCGGCCATGACGGCCACATGGCCATCGCCCTGGAGGTGTGCCGCCGCCTCAGCGGAAAAACGGAAAACCCCAACAATGTGCTGGTTGTTTTTCAGCCTGCGGAGGAGACCATTGGCGGCGCGAAACCTTTGTGTGACAGCGGTGTTTTTCAGCAGTACGGTGTGGAGGCGGTATTTGGCCTGCATCTGTGGCCCGGCCTGGAACCCGGGGTGCTGCACACCATAAAGGGGCCTATGATGAGCCGTGTCAGCGAAGTGACGGTGGATATTATCGGAAAGCCTGCCCATATCGGCAAATCCTGGGAGGCCATTGACGCGTTGGCTGCGGGTGTGGAGTTTTACCGGCAGGTAAGAAATTATGAGCAAAGCCTGGATCCTGGAGTGCAGCGGATTCTGAATTTCGGAAAGATGCAAAGCGGAACGGTGCGCAATATTATTTCCGGCAGCACCCGTTTGGAGGGAAGTCTGCGGGCCTACAGTGATGATGTGTTTGAGATGCTGCGGGACCGGCTGCTGGAGATCGGCAGGGAAGTGCAGGAACAGTCCGGCTGTACCGTTACCGTACAGCTTACGGAAGGCTATCCCGCCGTGACCAATGATCCTGCGCTTATTGATAAGATCAGCGGCGCTGTGGGCTTCAAAGAATTGGATGCGCCTACCATGATTTCCGAGGACTTTTCCTTCTATCAGAAGATATTGCCGGGCGTGTTTTTCTTCCTGGGCCTGGGGGATACTCCGGCGCTGCATAACGACAACTTCAATTTCGATGAATCCATTCTTTTAAAAGGCGCGGATTTCTTTGAGGCCCTGGCGCAGAACTACCGATAAAGAAAAGCAGCAGCCAATTGGCTGCTGCTTTGTATTTATGAAAGTTATTTCTTTGCCTTCAGCTGCTTCTGGAGCCAATCCTTACCGTTGACGAACTTTTCAACGATGTAGCTGACAACATAGTCGCCGGCGGCGTTGACCATGGTTGCGGGAGGATCTACCAGGTTGCCCAGAGCCAGAGCGATGGGGTATGCGATGGCCAGCTGGTCGGGGAAGAACACGGTGCAAAGCACCAGTTCGCCGGTACCGCCGCCGCCGGGAATACCGGACATGGCAACGGAGGAGAACACAGCAACAATGATGGCCAGGATGGCCTCACCGGTACCGAAGTCCTTACCGAAGACACCGAACAGGAAGGCGACCTTGATGATGGCGCTCATTGCGGAGCCGTCCATGTGCATGGTAGCACCCATGGGCAGAACCACATTGGAAACTTCCTTGGAGATACCGGTCTTTTCTGCGGCTTCCATATTGGTGGGAATGGTAGCAACACTGGAGCAGGTACCGAAGGAAACGGCGGCGGGCTTGAACAGGTTCTTGAACATGACCTTGGCTGCGCCCTTGCCGCCGCCGAAGCGGGCGTAAACGGGGAACATAACGAACATGTAAACGAAGCTCAGTACATAGTAGATCAGCAGGGTCTTGCTGTAGTCGCTGATCAGCTGGGGGCCATAGGTGGCAACCAGGTATGCGAAGAAACCGAAGAAGCCGATGGGCGCGTAGTAGGAGACGAGCTTAACCATGTTCATCAGGGCATCGGTGGCGCTGGCCAGGAACTTGGCAACGATGGTCTCCTTGCCGCCGGACATCTGAACACCGAAGCCAAAGAGAACGGCGAAGACGATCAGGGGCAGAATGGCTCTGCGGCTCAGCAGCTCGTAGAAGTCGGGCTTTGTGAAGAAGCCGATAACCATTTCGCCCAGGCTCATGGGGTCATCCACTTCGCCCTGAACAGCCTGATAGCTTTCGGGAACCAACGGGATGATGCGGCAAACGATGTACATGATCAAAGCGGCGATGGCGGCGGTCACACAGAAGCTGGCGACGGTAATACCCATGACCTTGCCGGCACGCTTGGCGTTATCCATATTGGCAATGGCGGAAGCGATGGAGCAGAATACCATGGGAACCACAATACAGAACATCATGTTGATGAACAGAGTACCCAGGGGTTCCAGAGCAGTAGCGCCGGGCCATACAGCACCGACAACGCAGCCGGCGATGATGCCGATCAGCATGAAAATAATAAAGCCGTAATTCTTCAGAACTTTTTTCATAGGGATGCCTCCATGAAAGAATTTTTTATTCCGATAGGGATTATACTACGCAATACTTGCAAATAAAATGCGATATGTGCTATACTTATTGCAAATAGTGCTGTTTAGTGAGGTGCAGGCAATGGCGGACTATGAAAAAAGGGGTTACCTGCTGGAAAACTTCCGGCTGTTCCACCTGCGGACGGAGAAGGAAGAGAAGATCAATTACCACTACCATGAGTTCTGTAAATTGGTCATGCTGGTTTCGGGTAAGGGTTTCTATACGGTAGAGGGGCAGCGCTACCTGCTGCAGCCGGGGGATACGGTGATCGTAGGCAGCCGCAGTGTCCACTGCCCGGAGATCGAAAGCGGCTGCGTGTATGAGCGTATCATTATCTATATATCCCCGGAGTACCTGCGTATGCAATCCACACCGGAGTGTGATCTGCTGGAACTGTTTTCCGGTCAGCGGGGACATATCCTGCGCCCCGGAGAGACCGGCAGCCGCAAACTATTCGCAATGGCCGGGGAATTGGAAAAGGAGCTTTCCGGCGGCGGTTACGGGCGGGAAGTCTTAAGCACCGCGGCACTGCTGCGTCTTTTGATACAGATGGCGAAATACCAACGGCAGGAGGATATGCGGAATCCCCGGCCGGTGCACCCGGAAAATCCCCGGGTGCAGGCCATGATGCGCTATATGGACGAGAATCTCGCCGAAGACCTGGATATGGACGCATTGGCGGATACCTTTTATGTCAGCAAGTATCATATGATGCGCCAGTTCCGGCAGGAAACGGGCCTGACGGTGTATGCGTACCTGACGCAGCGGCGGCTGCTCCATGCCCGTGACCTGATCGAAAAAGGAGCGAGAGCCACGGAGGCTTGTTATCGCTCCGGCTTCCGCAGTTATTCTTCTTTCACCCGCTCCTATGGTAAAATTTTCGGCACAACCCCCACAGGCCGCGCGGACACTGCCCGGGAGCGAGAAGAAAGCTACGAGTGAGCATGTAAATGATCGTTTAGCGGCGAGCCGCCGCACCCATTTCGCACCAAGACTTCTACTTGTCGTTAGTGCCTTGCCTTGCCCGATATCGTCTTTGCGGTGGTTTTTGATAGGTTTTTAGGGAGAATCTCTAAAAATTCTATCGATAATTGCCGCAGGAACGATACCGAGCGGGCTCAGGGAAGTAATGATAAGCACAGCACCGTGCACGAAATGCCAGCGGCGGC
>JAZNLC010000084.1:0-3898 GCA_045578895.1 Faecousia sp.
CTGTATGCCGACTATCTGTGGTATGAGATCGGCGATGTGATCTGCATCGGCAATAAGGATGCACTGTATTACTGCTTCCCCAAGGGCGGCGATTGTGTTGCCAAGACCCGCATGGCGGTAGAAGAACTTTACAAACTGAAAAAGCGCCGCAAGCCCCGTGTCACCGAAACTGTATAATAAAAAGCACCCCATTGGGGTGCTTTTTCTATATCAGGGCTTCAAGGAACCGGTGGTTTCGATGATGTCTGCGCCCATGGCTTTGGCGGTCTGCCGGTCAGCTTCTTCGTGGAGGATCCAAATACCAACCTCGCCGTATTTGTGTGCCATATCGCCATAAACATTACCTCTTTTCCGGCAGCATGTGCCTGATATGTTCGGGGATGGGCGCTTCGGAGATGATTGCGTCGACTTGTTGGATGTGACCGATGTTATAAAAATAGGTACGGTCGAATTTACTGCTGTCGCACAGTAATACTTTTTGCTTGCTGTATTGGAACATGACCTTGCGCAGATTGGCTTCCTCTATGGAAAGATCCGTCATGTAGCCTGCATCGGACAACCCCCGGCAGGAGAAGAACGCAATATCCGCATTGATGTTGCGAACAAAGCTTTCCGCCTGCTCACCCACATAGGAAAAAGAGTGGATCAGCATCTGTCCGCCGGTGCAGAAGGTGCGGATGTTGGCTTCCGCCAAAGCCACAGCGGTTTTGGCACCGCTGGTGACCACAATCAGGTCTTTTCTTTGGGCAAGGTAGGGAACCAGGTGAAAGGCACTTGTAGAGCCATCCAGCATTACCACCATACCGTCCTTTACAAGAGAAGCGGCTTTGGCACCCATCTGACTTTTGACAGAGCTTTTCTCCTGCTGGCGGAAGAAAAAGGGAATCTCCCGGTCTGCCGCGCCCCGGTGCAAAATCGCGCCGCCGTAGACCTTGGTGATGATGCCCTTGCTGTCCAGTTCTGTAAAATCCCGGCGGATGGTCGGCTCACTGACGTACAGAAGTTTGGCAAGCTCCCGTACTGTAATATCCGGCTTTTTTTCCAGTTCTTCCAAAATGCGCCGCTGGCGCTCGTTTACCATCATAACTGCTCACCTGAATGATTGTTTTTGATTATTTTATAGAAAATCTTGATTAATCTCAATTTTTAACGAAGAAACATTGAACTTTTGCTAAATTTATGATAAGCATATAACATCTTTCAAAGAAAGTCAATGCAAAGGAGCGCGTGAAATATGAAAACAAAAGCAGTGAGAATGTACGGCGCAAATGATCTGCGGCTGGAAGAATTTGAACTGCCCGCACTGGGCGAAAAGGAAGTGCTGATGAAGGTCATCTCCGATTCTCTGTGCACATCCACTTATAAAGCTGTCAAGCAGGGCTCCGCGCATAAGCGTGTTCCCCCGGATATTGCGGAAAAGCCCGTGATCATCGGCCATGAGATGTGCGGTGAGATCGTGGAAGTAGGTGCCGCTGTCAAGGGCGATTGGAAGGCCGGTCAGAAGGTGGTCATTCAGCCTGCACTGAAGCTGGAGAATAATTATGACCCCGGCTACTCCTACCAGTGGATCGGCGGCGCGGCTACCTATGTCGTGGTTCCTGAGATTGTTTTGGAGCGTGGCTGCCTGCTGCCTTTCGAGGGCGACAGCTTCTTCAAGGGCTCTCTGGTGGAGGCACTGGGCTGCATCGTCCGTGGTTACAAGGGCTTCTATCATACCGACTATGAAACTTATATCCGTACCGACGGCGCCCGGAAGGGCGGCAAGTTGGCGATCCTGGGCGGCGCAGGTCCTATGGGCATCGGCGCTGTGGAGCTGGCTCTGGGCTATGCCGGTGTTTCTCAGGTAGTAGTTACCGACCTGAGTGCTGACCGCCTGGCGTATGCTGCGGAAAAGTGCAGTGTGGAAAATGCAGCCAAGAAGGGTGTCAAGCTGACCTACCTGAACACTTCCGGCCTGGAAGATCCCGCTAAGACGCTCATCGAACTGTCTGAGGGCGGTTTTGACGATGTGTTTGTCATGGTTCCCGTGCCTGCACTGTTCACCCAGGCTGAGGCTATCTGCCGCGAAGACGGCTGCATCAACTTTTTCGCGGGTCCTGCTGTACACAACCTGCAGGGCAGCCTGAATCTGTACCGGGTTCACTACGATGGAATTCATGTGGTGGGTACCGCCGGCTCCATTCCCGAAGATACCGTCGACACCATCAAGCTGATCGAGCAGGATGCGGTCAATCCCGGTGCCATTGTTTCCCACATTTTGGGTCTGAATGCTGTGGCGGAAGCGATCTTCGCAATGGAAAAACCCAGTGGTGCCAAGAAGGTCTGTTACAGCCATCTGGATCTGCCGCTGATTGCGGTAGATGAGTTGGAAGAACTGGGTAAGGGCAACGAGCTGTATGCCGCCTTGGCAGAAATCGTAAAACGCAACGGTGGCCTGTGGTGCGCCGAGGCGGAAAGCTACCTGCTGGCCAATGCTCCCAAAATCTAAGGAGACGGTTTATGAAGATCATTACTTTGACCCTGGGTCCTGCCTTTGATATGCACTGCCATGCGGATAAGCTGGTGCTGGAGCATGAGAATTTGGTCTATATGGATCTGTGTCAGGCGGGCGGCAAGGGCGTGAATATCTCCCGGGCGCTGGTCAATAACGGTACTGCCAATTTGGCGCTGCTGGTGCTGGGCCAGGAAAATGCCCACAGTTTTATGACCAATCTGGATGCCGACGGCGTGACCTACGAAGCCATTACCGTTCCGGGCCGTATCCGGGAAAACATAACCATTCATACGGGCAGCACGGAGACACGGATATCCTTCCCCGGTTTCCGGGTGGAAGCGGATGTGTTGGCCCGGGTGGAAGAAAAACTGCTGGCTTTGGTAGACGGTGAGACCATCGTTACCATGACCGGACGGGTGGCGGAAGGTATGAAGGTCGCGGATGTGATCGCGATGCTGCGCAAAGCGGCGGACAAGGGAGCAAAGATCGTGGTGGATTCCCGCTCGTTCTCTTTGGCAGATCTGAAGGATCTGAAACCTTGGCTCATTAAGCCGAATCAGGAAGAGATCTCTACTTATTTGGGCAGGGAGATCAATAACCTGGAGCAGACTTTGGCGGAAGCCAAGGCACTGTATGAGGCCGGCATCGCCAATGTGATGATCAGCATGGGAGGCGACGGTGCGCTGTTGGTCTGTGACGAGGGTACTTACATTGCGGTACCTCCCAAGGTTGAAGTGAAATCTACCATCGGTGCCGGCGACAGCTCTATTGCGGGTTTTGCCGCATGTCCTTCTCATAAGGCGGCAGACCGGCTGCAGTGGGCCGTGGCCTACGGCAGCGCCGCCTGTATGGCGGAGGGCACTTTGCCCCCCGAGCCTGCGGATGTGGCATATATCAAAGAAAATATTCAGCTTCGCACACTGTAAAAAAGAAAAGCGGGAGCAGTTCAAAGAAACTGCTCCCGCTTTGTTATATGTTGTGATGGAATAAACTGATCCGTTCGATGCCGCGGAGCTTTTTGCTGATCACGATCACAATACGGGTGACGGTGGTAACGGCAATGATGCCCAGTGCCAGTGCCAGCGCAAGCTCCAGTGTGTAAATTGCTTTGGAGGCGAAGGCGGTCCACTGCTCATTCAGGGCGTAATTCATGGTGTAGTATAAAGAACCGCCGGGGATCAAAGGAATTAATGAAGGAACCAAGAATGTGGTTGTGGGGGTCTTCATGATACGGGCAAACACTTCCGCATAAACGGTGATGGCGGCACTGGCCAGGAAATAGCGCAATGCCTCACCGGGAACCAGTGATTCCAAAACAAGAAAGACTGTCCAGGACATGAGTCCGCCCAGAGATGCTACCAATAGTTTTTTGCCCCGGATATGGAACAAAATACTAAAGCCCAA
>JAZNLC010000085.1:0-7962 GCA_045578895.1 Faecousia sp.
TCGGCTGCACATTGTTTGCACATATCCAAATCATCACAGATCAGGAAACATTGATTACAGACTAGCCGTTTACAAATCGGGCAGTAGTTCATATGCTCTGCAGCGTTTCGAATTGCTATGCGCCGGGCCTCTCTGAATTCCTGCTCATACAACGCATCGTAGATGATCTGCTTGCTTTGTGTGGTGGGGGGTATTTCTGATTTAGAAAACCGTATCGGTCTGTTTCCGTATTCGGTGCCGCAGTTTCCGCAGGTTACCCGGAACAGGAATACTTCTTTTGTCGACAGGTTTTCAAGAACCGTTTCCACTAATTTTTTCAATACGCATCCCCCCCTCTGTTTTTTACAGGATTATTGTAGTATGCTTTTTCTGCAAATAAAATGGTCCCAAGGATACTTTCGTGTAAAAGTATCCTTGGGATAATATGTAAAATGCACAGATGAAATCTCTATCATCTGTGCATTATAACTATATGCTATTAAGTGACATCAAAACTATCGCCAATCAGTTCCTCTAAGCGCCCACAGCAGCGGAATAGCTCGATATACAGCATCAGCTCGTCACGGGAGGCGATTTCAAGCTTCTGATAGATGCTGCGGTTATGCTTTTTCACCGTGTGGATGCTGATGAAAGCCAGGTCCGGGATTTCGGCAATATCATGGCCGTCGATATAGTAATTCAAAATCCGCCGTTCCGCAGAAGAAAGTGTCCTGGCTTTTTCCGTAAAGCTGCGGAACATATCTTCCATGCCGGGCGGCAGCGCGCCGGGATCTACCTGCCGGGTGTGCAGCTGTGTCAGCATCTGCACACTCAAAACACCGGCTTCCGGACGGATGATGCCATAGTCGCAGAGCATATTATAAATCAGCAGAAGCAGAACTTCCGCAACTATATAGGAAACAGACAGAAACTCAAATTCTTCGTCAATGGCCTGCTCCACCAGCCAGACACCCACATTCAAAAGCACGGTAACCAGCAGAAACAAGGTGTATTTGGGAGAGGACAACCGCTTGGCTTTAGAGGCATAGGCAATACACAGCAGCATGGCAACGACATAACCGGCTAAGTACAATGCGTAAAGACCATGCAGCGGGCCATATTCCTTGACCAAATGGGTGATTCCGTTGGTGATCTCCAGCGAAACGGACCGATAGTAAAGACCGAGCCAATCGCCGCTTGCGGCCAATGCAAAGAACATGAAGCTGATGCCAATCAAGGTCCAGGTAAGCCATTTCCGCTTTTTCATTTGGCAGACATCGTAGATGATAAGCAGCATTACCAGCATGGCAAAGGCACCGCCAAAGTACGAAATGGCATTGGATACTTTCGCTACAGCCAGAGAATGGCAGATGGATAAAAGAAAATAGCCTAAGTTGGATGTGGCAACACAGCAAAAAAGTGCGATAAACCGGCGATCCTTCTTTTTGTCAAAGAGGAAGTATGAAATTAAGAGTAACACGGATAAGAGCGCAACCACACCATATACGATGGATAAAACTCCATTTTTCATAAATCATTGCCGCTCCTTTCCCCATAAGAATTGGCCAGTATGTTGCTTACAAAACTAGTGTTATTTATTATATCACTGAAAAGAAGGAATTGCAACAAGATAGATGGGCAGTTTTCAAACAGTATCCAGTATGCTGGGGTACAGCAGGATCAGGCGGCAAAGATGGGAAACCTGCTGAAACAGGCACTCTGAATTCTGATAACAGAAATGGCTGGACAAGAACAATACTCGCCCAGCCAACACTTTACGAAACTGATATCAGTTAAAAGTGCACACCACTTGATTTGCAGGACTATCGGCATTATAATGTAACAAAACCATGTCGATAGGAGCCTCTTTCATGAAAAAGTTGATTGCGCTGTTTTTAGCAGCAGTATTGTGTTTCTCTCTTGGCGCCTGTGGCGGCGGGACACAGACCAATAGCAACGGCACGCAACAGGGGCCGGAGAATGTGACAAATAAACAAATCGTTGCTGTGGTTCATATTGTTATCAACCCGGAAGTCAAAATTCGTATAAACAATAATGGGAATGTCGTTGATGTAGAATGCCTGAATGATGATGCTAAGGCTGTTAATGAAAAGATCAGCATTGCAGGGGTAGCTTGTGAAGATGCTATTGTTTTAATTCTGCAGGAAACAGTGAACCAAGGCTTTTTGAAAGACGGCGGAAAAATTGACATTACTGTATCGCTGGCGGAAGAAATGTCGAACGAAACAGATATTTGGAATGAAACCATCATGGATGGTGTTACACAAGTGCAGGCAGATAACAATCTAAATATTGCGATTGCTTTTAGGTTTGAAACCATGCAACCCCAAAAGGAGGAAAACAGCGATCAGACTGATCCTGCATCGCAAGAAAATCCGGAAAACAATGCTTCGCATGAAACAGATGCAAATGGCAATACAGTCATTGAAACTGAAAACGGCGTTGTAACCATTGATAAAAACGGAAATAAGGTTCAGGAGATTTATACTGCCGAGGATGGAACTGTTATCACACAAAATTATGATGAGAATGGGGATCTTTCTCAGGTTATCCATGCCGCAAAAGACGGGTCGGTTGTTGTACAGGATTATAATGAGGCAGGTAAT
Organism: Faecousia sp.; assembly: GCA_045578895.1. Classification (GTDB taxonomy): domain Bacteria; phylum Bacillota; class Clostridia; order Oscillospirales; family Oscillospiraceae; genus Faecousia. The sequence goes on from JAZNLC010000085.1 coordinate 2,607, forward strand.
ATAGCGCAGGAGAAGCAAACATTCAGTGATGGTGCTGTAATTATATATATTTATGATGCAGACGGCACCCTGTCGTTCCAGCGTGAAGATCGTGCAGATGGTTCGTGGTCAGAGTACACTTATAAAAATGGGCTTCCAGTGAAGGAAATCGGCGAGTTTTTTGACGGATCGGCTACCATTCGCCAAGAAACAGAGTTTTACGAAAATGGAAACAGAAAATCGGCGTACACATACAACCATAGTGATTCATCATATTCTGAGGTAAGGTATTATGAAAATGGAATAAAGTCATATGAATATACTTTCATTGACGATGTGCAATACACAGAGCGTAGTTATTACGCAGATGGAAATAAGAAAACAGATAAGTTTGTGGAAGCTGACGGCACGATTTGGGACCTGACCTATAATCCTGATGGAGCGCACTATGGCTATACATATTATCCCGATGGATCGATATGGTATAACGAATGGGATGCAAACGATGTGCAGGATTTGGGTGCACAAAAACAGATCAAATAGGCAAATAGGAACAGCACGGGCGCAAGTCCGCGCTGTTCGTTCATTTTAGCAGAATTTCCCGTTTGGGTCAAATCTGGGTCAAGCGCAGTTTCCGATACTTTGCATGGTAGAAATGATAGCCTGATTTATGCAAACGGATTTCGTTTTTCGGGGATGTGCCTGACGGCACATGGGCGTCTCCCACGGCGGGAAAAGTATCCTGTTGCGGTGCCCGGCAGAAACTTCGCCTGTCGAAGCAGGCTTGTTTCTTGCTGACCGCTGCCACTCGCTCACCTCGCTTCATCCGCCCCCGGCGGCGCTCGGTTCGCTCCCCACCGGCGTGTTTTCTAATCCGCCTTTCGACTCCCATCATCCGCCAAAAACCATATAAAAACAGGAGATATCCGAAGATATCTCCTGTTTTTATGGGGTGGATGATGGGAGTCGTTTGCATTTTCGCCTTTGGCGAAAATAGAGGTTCGGCTCGGTCAAGCCCTTGCCGGCAGCGCTCAACCGCGCTGCATTTCATTGTTCGACTCCCTTCGTCAAATAAAAACAAAGGATACCCAACAAGGTATCCTTTGTTTTTCTGGGGTGGATGATGGGAGTCGAACCCACGACCTTCAGAGCCACAATCTGACGCGCTAACCTACACCATATTCTGTTTATATGCGCCAAGTACCAGCTAAGCTGGCACGCCAGGAGGGACTCACTCGATCAAGGAGCGCCTCCGTCAAGCCGTCGGCGGCAACAGTCCACCGGACTGTTGTCTTTAATGGTTCGAGTCCTAAGGAATACTTTACGAACCCGTAAATGCGGTAGTCCCACTTGGCTGCTTAGCAGTAATGGCACGCCAGAAGGGACTCGAACCCCCGACCTACTGCTTAGAAGGATAGGTAAGAGCATTTTTTGGACGCTAAAGCGTCCATTTGGTGCTTTTCGGTAGGGGTATTCGAAAGGTATTTTCCCCTTGGTGCTGCCTTGTCCACACCGAACTTTCCTGTTCTGGGTCAGAATCTGGGTCAAAAAACAGCACCCGGTTACCAAACCAGTAACCAGGCGCTGAAACGGTATTTCAGATCATATTGTCTCACGGCATCAACCATTGCCGCCAGACAGTAGGTAACAAAACGAAGTGAACAATTAAAACCCCTTCACCGCACCCCAGCCTAGACAACATAGGGTTTGTTATTTGAGATACAACTCCTTAACTAGATGTGCGCCATATTGCAGGCCATCCCGAAAGGCTTTCCGTTCGTAGGCACTGCATAGGCGGCAGCAGAGGTTGAACACTGCGTTGTTATCATCCAACGGCAAGGTGTGTAGAAATTCCTCCAACTCCTTGAATCCATCACCGATCTCCTCTAGATCACTCTCGTGGGATTCTGCGTAGGCTTGATATAACTGATCCAGAACGGTCTCACAACCGCTGTCGCCGGAATCAAAGGGATGCTTTTGAATATATGCATTCAGACGGTGGGCAATATCTTTCATGCATCCACCCCCGTCAACTCCTGCGTCAGGAGAACGCCCAGGCGAATCCCTTCGATAAATCCAGCCTTCTCATGATTCCGGCAGAGCTTACAAACAGGATATACAATGTTGTCCATCTCTCGCAGCGGCATGCCGTTCATCTGCTGGTAGAGCTCGTTGAAATCTGTGCGAATCTGCTCATTATCGTATGGATTATTCTCGTTGTAGCACTCGTAGAGCATGGTCAGGACAGATTCACCGTCCCCGAAGTTGGGTGGATTCGCTTTGATATGTGCTTTCAGACTCTCGAAATATGGATTCATGATAACATACCTCCTTTGGAATTTGTGGTATGTTACCTTGGGTTGCCGGGAATTGCAACTGTCATTAGTGCCAAATATATTGTCAGGCAGGCACTAACAAAACGCATAGAACAAATATACTTTGCCAATTCCCACATCCCGCAGGTTAGAAAATGGGGATGGTATAGGCAAAACAGAAAACACGAAACCAATTGGGTTTATACTCAACTGATTTCGTGTTTTGTTTAACATAGAGGGTTACTTCTTAACGACAGGAAGCCACAGTTCCAAGTAACGGGAGGAATTGAGTTTTTCGTCCCCTTCCTTGTAGTACCAATGCAGGATCTCCACCTCGGGTCCTTGTGCCAGTTCATAACCGGAGCTTGCCAGAAGATTGGTGACCGCCTCCCGGTACAGGTCATCTGCATAATTGGCAGGATACTGGCAACGATCTCCTTCGCATACCAAATAAGTGCCGCCGGGGATTAGGATCTGTTCAAACCAACCAGCCACTTCTTCACCAAACATTTGCAGAATATCGTCCCGATCTTCTTCCCCTACATAGGCAGCCACATAGAAGTCGTAGCCATCATCGCTGATATTATCGATGACATTGTATGTGGTATCTGCATCGTGGGCCATATACTGCAGCGCTGCGTGCTTCAGCCGGGTATCGCAAATGAAATTGTGATCCTGAAGCTTCCGATCCTTGGGATTACCGGTAAACCGAGCCTTATAGCCGAACAGCACCAGGGGCTTTTTCTGCTCAATTCTGTAATTCATAATACTACCACCTTCCAAAGATACTTTGATGGACAGGCGAGAAAAGGATTTCAGCATCGCACCGCTGCTGCGCGCCTGCGACGGTGTGATGCCATGGAACTTCTGGAATGCTTTCGCAAAGCTTTCCGGGTTCTCATAGCCATACTTATATGCTACATCAATTACTTTTTCGCGGGTGTTCGCCAGTTCAGTACCCGCCAGAGTCAGTCTGCGGTTGCGGATATATTCACCAAGAGTGTAGCCGCAGAGAATGCTAAATACCCGTTGAAAATGGAATGAGGAAGAAAAGCTTTCCTTTGCGATTGTCTCATAGTCCAATTCATCTGTGATATGCTCCTCAATGTAGTTGATGGCATTTTGAATGCCGGTGATCCAGTCCATGTTGATCCCTCCTGTCGAGTATCAGTATAGCAGAGGTGGTAGTAAAAATCCTGACATTGAGTGCTATCGTTTATCGGTTTGCAGAAATGCGTGCAAAGTTGCGAACGTAGCTTCCATTCGCATTTTCACGACCACACCACCGCACCGAAAGCAGCTTTGGCACGGTGGTTTTGCATATGGATCATGCGTCTAATTTGGTTGAAATGCTGATTTTTTAGGAATCCAGAATTGACCGTATAGTTTTTAGCACTTTTTGTCCTAGTAGTATAGTGAGAAACACAACACAGTTAGGCGCTTTATTTCTTGATCGTCCGCACATATTCCTCAAAGGAGATCTCGTTCCGCTCTGCCTGTTCCCGCAGCTCCACCGCATATCTGGACCATGCTTCGAATTCCGCCTTGGTCATTTTCTTCTTGGCGATCCGGGCATAGTGCGCTTTATATGCCTTGTTGTAAATATTCCAAATGGGATCTTCCTTGCACTTGGTATCATATTTCTTTCTGGCACTGACCATCCGGCAGGTCTTGGCCTTGTCCTCTGTCAGGGGATTCTCGCAGTAGTCGGAGTAGATACCGGCTTCGATCAGGAACCACTTACCGCAGTTGCTGCACCGCTTGGGAATATAGTGTTCTGCCAATCCCCGGAAGAAATCTTCATATAGAAATGCTCCCAGCCGGTCAAAATCAAAGCTGGCACAAAGGAACGGCGTGCCATCTTCCGGCTTAAATACCTCATGGCAGGAAGTCACAGGCGCAGGCCCGTTCAGTTTTCGGTGCGCCATGCCTGCCATGGATTCCGTTTTAAAATAAGCAGCGAACTGCTTCGCTAGATCCGCTTCCGTCAGGAAGCCGTGCTTGATGTGCAGGAAATCACTCAGCAGTTTCTCATAACAGCACTTCACCCGGAGCACATCTTCCACCCAGTAGATGTACGGCTGCATCAGATCCTCAATGGCCTGGTTCAGTTCATTCATGCGTGCCATATTCTCCATTGCGAACTGGCTGTCGCTGTCCTCCCAATACCAATACATATCGATAGGAACAAACTTTATAAAAGCGCTGCAATAGTCCTCGTCATCATCTTCCTCTGCCAATTCCGCAGTTACAGTTGCCATACCATTCCCGTCCAGCATATCGATGAAATCGTATAAACGGCGGCGCAATTTGTTCTTCTGCATCTGCTGTGAATCAACGATACGGTTATAAGGAGGGAGAGCCAACCTAATCGCATCCACTTCATCGATCAGCTTCTGTGCCCACTGCACATTCTTTTCGTAGTCAACAAACCGTTCTTCATCGCTGTAATCTGTGCGAAGCTTTAGATTTTTCATTGACTGTCTCAGATAAAAATGGAGATCCGTCAGGTACTTAATATCGAGATCCAGTTTCAGATATGCCGTCAGAATTTCATTGCTGCTGTATTTATATCTTCCGTTGATGTAAACATCCGTCCCATGGAACATAGCGTGAAACTTTTCCATATGCCGCTCCGAAAAAATATTTTTTGAAATTGATGTAATGTTTTGTGAAATAGAGAATGATTTTATATTTACGCTACATCTATTTACAGTATAACAAAACACCATTATAATTGCAAGCGTAAGTTACGAACCGAGTGCGGTTCGGTTTGCAGCTTGACAAGTGAATGACCGTCCAAGGGGGATATGCGGCTGGTGAAGTGTGCGACGATATGAGCATACCAAGGCTGCGATACGGCATTGTCGGGGTCCCCACAAAGTCAAATGACTTTGTGGGGAGAGGAGGAGCAACGGAATGAGTGAGCTTTCGGGTTTGCCCGGAAGCGAGGGATATGAAGTCTGCGACGACGAGGACCAGGAACTGACTTGGATAGAACGGCGAACGCAAAACCAAATCTATAAAACGAAAGGAATGATTCATTGAGAGAAAGTAAATTC
>JAZNLC010000086.1:0-2693 GCA_045578895.1 Faecousia sp.
CCGCTGCCGCTGCCGTTCATCAATGCCAGCACTTCGTCTACTTTTACCTGATTGAAATCATGTTCAATGGTGTGCTTCAGGCAGGAAGCCGCAACCGCGAAATTAATGGCATCCTGATCGTTATAACCCTGAGACAGGGCATAAATTAAACCGCCGCCGAAGCTGTCGCCGCCGCCTACACGGTCAACGATGAGAATATGATAGCTTCTGGACAGAACCGCCTTGTCGGTTGCTGCATCGTAGAGCATACCGGCCCAGGTATTCTCGCTGGCGGAAATACTGCCGCGCAGAGTAATTGCCACCTTCTTACAGCCGAAGCGCTGGCTCAACTGCCGGGCAACGCTTTCATAAGCGGCATAATCCAGTTTGCCGCCTTCAATATCCGTATGCTCCGCATGGATACCGAATACATCGGCGGCATCCTCTTCGTTGGCGATGCACACATCCACATAAGGCATCAGTTGTGCCATCACCTGACCGGCCTTTTCCCGGGTCCACAGCTTCTTGCGGTAGTTCAGATCGCAGCTGACGGTGATACCCTTTTCCTTTGCTTTTTTGCAGGCTTCCAGTGTGATCTGCACCAGATTATCGCTGAGAGCAGGGGTAATGCCGGTCCAGTGGAACCACTCTGCTCCTTCAAAAATCGCATCCCAATCAAAATCACCGGGATCTGCCATAGCAATGGAAGAGCCTTCCCGGTCATAGATCACCTTGGAGGGACGCTGGGAAGCGCCCTTTTCGACATAGTAGATACCCAAACGCTTACCGCCACGGACAATATGCTTTGTATCAATGCCATAGGTGCGCAAACCACGGATCACACAGTCACCAACTTCATGGGTAGGCACTTTGGAGACAAATGCCGCATCCAGGCCGTAGTTTGCCAAAGAAACCGCCACATTGGCTTCGCCGCCGGCCACACTGACCTCCAGCTTGTCCGCCTGGACAAGGCGAAGATACCCTTCCGGATTGAACCGGAACATGATCTCACCGAATGTAATAAACTTACCCATACCGATTTCTCCTTATTTATTGATATTTTCAATCATTTTTCTTGCTTCTTCTGTGATCTTTTCATACTCGCCGGCATCGATCCACTTTTTATTGACAAGGCTGCTGCCTACACCTACACCCAAAGCGCCGGCCTTGATAAACGCGTTGGCATTGTTGGCATCGACTCCGCCCACCGCCAGGAAGGGAATATGGCTCAAAGGCGCGCACAGCGCTTTTACATAAGCGGGCGCGTCACCAATGCAGGGGAAAAGTTTTACAAAATCCGCACCGGCATTGTAAGCTTTTTTTGCTTCCGTTGCGGTATAAGCACCGGGTATGGAAACCAACCCCAGCTCTCTGGTATGTCTGATCACCTCTTCATCCATATCCGGAGAGATCATATACAGTGCGCCTGCTTCCGCAGCCATGTCCACCAGTTCCACACTGGTGACCGTACCGGCACCCACATACATCTTTTCACCCATTTCTTCCCGGATAGCCCGGATGGCATCTGCTGTTTTATAAAACTCTTCCGGTTTTTTCTGATTGAAGGTTACCTCGATAAACCGAACACCGCCCTCATAAAGGGCTTTCGCGATCTTTACTGTCTGTTCTTTTTCCATACCACGGACGATGGCAATGATCTTATGATTTAAAATTTCCTGAATGACTGTATCACGCATATGATTCTCTCCTTTTAGAGTAATTGGTATCCTTTTTCTATTCGTTTTGCCGTTTCTTTCAATGCTTTTATAATACTGTTTTCCTGCTCTTTCTGATATCGGAAAACCGGAATCGCAATACTGACCGCCCCTGCGATCTCCCCGTTTTTTCGGACCGGTACCGCAAAACAGCGGATATGCTCTGTAGATTCTTCCACTTCCCAGGTATATCCCAGCTGCCTTGCTTTTTGCAGCTGCTGATACAGAAGTTCCATATCCGTGATCGTATTTTTTGTCAGCGGATCCGGCTTTTGCGGATACATACCGGTAAGCTCTTCTTTTGTTTTATCCAGCAATAGGGCTTTTCCGATTCCGGTGGCATAGGCTGGAAGCCGATGCCCGATGGCAGTCAGCATTCGCAGCGGCTGCGGGGAATCGATTTTTTCCACATAGCGTACATATCCATTTTCCGGCACACCAAAATAGCAGGTCTCACTGAATTTTTCCACCAGCGCTTTCAGATTTTCCCGGATATGGTCAGATTCCGAATAAACAGATCTTGCCGCAGCACCCAGATCCAAAAGGGCATACCCTGGGCAGTAACGGTCTGCTTCGTCTTTGCGGATATATTGCTGATGTACCATGGTCTGCAGGATGGGAAGCAGCGTACTTTTTGGCATATTCAGCTCCCGGCTGATGTCACTGAGCCGCATTGGTTGGGTATTTTGACACAACAAATTCAATATTTGCAGCACACGCAGCGTTGGATTATGCATTTACTCACTTCCGTTCGTATATACGAATTGTGTTCGTATACAGGTTATTATGATTATATAAAAACCTTGTTTTTCTGTCAATAATGAAAGAAAAAAATTAAAGAAATCTATCCGTAAAAAACTGTGGATATCTATAAAAATTCCTTGTTTTTTATGTGAAAATGTGCTAGAATTTAGGGTGATATAGTATGCACTTTTTTATCCACAGCCAGTTGTGGATCAGATAGAGAAAGGAGTCATAATTTATGTATGCTTCCGCCTA
>JAZNLC010000087.1:0-7809 GCA_045578895.1 Faecousia sp.
GGCGTGAATATCATGGTAGCAACAAGGTACTATGAAAAATACGTGGAGGCTGCATGTGAAGCAGGTGTAGATTTGATTATCAGCGGAGCAGGACTCCCGACAGAACTTCCTAAGTTGGTAAAAGATTATCCGGTCAAAATTGCACCGATTGTATCTTCAGCCAAATCGGCTAATGTTATTTTGAAATTATGGGACAGAAAATATAACCGTACGGCTGATCTTGTGGTAATTGAAGGTATGAAGCTTCGTCAGGATGTTAACGGTGTTCTGGAGCTAGCCCGTGCCGACAAACGCATCGGCAAGGCACTGGAAGCAAGAGTCAGCCTGGCTGCCGATGACGAGGCTCTGAAGGCTGCCTGCGAAGGTGTCAACCTCAGCGAAGTCTGCATCGTATCCGCCTGCGATTGGGAAGCCGCTCCCGAGGGCGCTTTGGTTGGTCAGGGCACCAACTATCCCGGCCTGACCGTGGGTGTTTCCGAAGCCCTGGGCGAAAAGTGTCCCCGCTGCTGGATGCACTCCCAGGCTGCCGGCGAAGACGGACTCTGCCCCCGCTGCGCCGCCGTTGTCAGCAAGCTGGACATCGAAATCTGATCTGCATTCGTTTTTGGCCCCTTCGGTATATCCGAAGGGGTCTTTTTTGCCGGTAGAGTGGTCATCCGCCATTCTACCGTTTTCTTTTGCTCTCTACTGCCACAGTTTCCCGGTTTACAGCAAAGTGATTATCGGATATAATGGCAATACAACGCTTGGAAAGGAGGCAGTGTATATGGCTGCAAAAAAACCGCTCCAGTGGCTGCGGCTGGATAATGCGGCTAAAATATATCCCGCTGCCCGCAGCAACAACTGGAGCAACATCTTCCGGCTTTCTGCCACACTGACAGAGCCCGTTGATAAGCAGATATTGTCCCAAGCGCTGGATCTAACCGTACAGAGAATCCCTTCTATTGCTGCCCGACTGCGGCGCGGTCTGTTTTGGTACTACCTGGAGCAAGTACCCCATGCGCCGTCTGTCCGTGAAGAGTCCAGCTGTCCCCTGCTGCCCATGCCGAAGTGGGAAGCCCGTAAATGTGCCTTTCGTATCATTGTGTATGATAAGCGGATCGCCGTGGAATTCTTTCACTCCCTGACCGATGGCAACGGCGGCTTAGTCTTTTTGAAAACACTGGTCGCTGAATACCTGCATCAGAAATACGGTGTTACCATTGAAGCCGGTCACGGTATTTTGGATTGCGGTGAAGCTCCGAAGCCGGAAGAGATGGAAGACAGTTTCCTGAAACACGCAGGCCCTGTTCCGGCAGGCCGCGGCGGTTCCAACGCGTTCCGGCTTTCCGGCACACCGGAGCCGGATAATTTTCGGCATTGGGTATGCGTACAGATCCCGGTACAGCAGATCCTGGATGCCGCTCACAGCCACGGTGTCAGTATCACCTCCTATCTGTGCGCTGCCATGATGCAGGCGATCATGGACATCCAAAAGGTCCATATTCCCTGGCGCCGCTTTTGGAAGCCGGTAAAAGTCCAGATTCCTGTCGATCTTCGGCGGCTGTTCCCCAGTAAGACTCTGCGAAACTTTGCCTTTTATGTCAATACAGAAGTAGACCCCCGATTGGGCGACTATGATTTCCATGAGCTGTGCATGCTGGTACATCACCAAATGGGTTTGGCTGTAACGCAGAAGCAAATGGGCCGTCAAATCGCTGCCAATGTGCAAAGCGAGCGGAATATTTTGGTTCGGGCCATGCCGCTGTTTTTAAAGAATATGGCTTTGAAGATCGTTTTCAAAGCCGTCGGAGAAAGAAAGATCTGCTTGTCTCTTTCCAATTTGGGGCAGGCAGACCTGCCGGAATCCATGAAGCCCTATATAAAACGGCTGGACTTTATTTTGGCTCCCCAATCCACCGCACCCCACAACTGCGGTGTGATTTCCTGCAACGACACCCTATATCTTAGCTTTATCCGCAATGTCCGGGAGCCGGAACTGGAAGCCAGCTTCTGCCGTGTACTGCAGCAGCAGGGCTTGTCCGTTCTGGTGGAAAGCAACGGGCGGTCCTGAACCGTCGAAAGGAGTTTTTATGTACTGTATAAAATGCGGTGTTGCCCTTGCTGATACCGAGAAGAAATGTCCTCTTTGCGGTACTGCCGTGTATCACCCGGATATTTCCCGGCCCGATGTGCCGCCGCTTTACCCCAGCAGCCGTATGCAGGAACCTAACATCCAACCTTGGGGACTCCTGCTGATCGTAACGGTTCTGTTTTTACTGCCTATGAGCATCTGTTTGGTGTGCGATTGGAGTGTCAACGGAAAGGTCCAATGGGCCGGTTATGTTGTAGGCGCACTGATCATTTTGTATGTGATCACTGTGCTTCCCGCCTGGTTCCGGCATCCTAACCCCGTAATTTTTGTGCCCTCTGCTTTTGCCGCCATCGGTGTCTATCTGCTCTATATCAATTTGGCGGTAGACGGTAACTGGTTTTTGCGTTTTGCGTTTCCCGTCACTGCTTACCTGGGTTGCTTGCTGACAGCATTTGTTACCCTGCACCGATATACCCGAAAGGGTGCGCTTTATATCAACGGCGGTGCCTGCCTGGCATTCGGTGGATTTATGCTTTTGCTGGAATACCTGCTTCATATCAATTTTGGCCTTCCGGGCATCGGTACATGGTCACCCTATCCGCTGATCGTATTTACACTGCTCGGCATCACGCTGATCGTCATCGCCATCGTTCCGGCCTTCCGGGAATCTTTGGAGAAGAAGTTTTTCCTGTAACACAGACCCCCAGTCCAAACGGACTAGGGGTCTGTTATCGTCCGTTCACACAGCACCAATTTTGTAGGTTCGGCACCATGCGGTCAGTTGGGGCACGGATCTGTTTCGGCTGCCGCAGTTTCCAAAATTGGCCAGCATCAAACCGGAATAAATGCAGATTAATAGATGAAAAAACCATCGCAGGATGCTATAATACAGAAAACAACCGCACCGGAGGGAATTCATATGTACCGTTTTGACGCAGACGCTTATGAGCAGCGTGTAGATTGGTTCCGGAAAGCCCGCTTTGGCATGTTTATCCACTGGGGCCTTTACAGCATCCCCGGCCGTGGAGAATGGGTACGAAGCGATGAGCAGATGCCGGAATCGGAGTATCTTCCCTTTTTTGAAGGATTCACCGCCAAAGACTTTGATCCCGCTGCCTGGGCCAAGGCCGCGAAAGCTGCCGGTATGGGTTATGTGGTGATGACCGCCAAGCATCACGACGGTTTCTGCCTCTTTGACAGTGCGCTGACAGATTTCAAATCCACCAACACACCCTTTGGCAGGGACGCGGTGGCAGAATTTGTCACGGCGGTACGGGCAGAAGGCTTGAAGGTAGGTCTGTATTTTTCCCTGATCGACTGGCATCATCCGGACTATCCCCACTACGGTGACCGGTTCCATCCCATGCGCAATGATCCCGCTTATGAAAACACCCATCGCAATTTTGACCGTTATCTTGACTATATGCACAGTCAGATCCGGGAGATCTGTACAAATTACGGCAAGCTGGATCTATTGTGGTTTGACTTTGCCTATGACCATCTGCGGGGCGAAGCCTGGCGGGGCACGGAATTGGCGGATATGGTTCGCTCCCTGCAGCCGAATGTGCTCATCGATAACCGCATTGAGGTCAGCGGAGAAGGTTTCGGTTCTCTTTACAACTGCGAGCCTGCCACCTATCACGGAGATTTTGTAACTCCGGAAAAGTTCATTCCGCCCCTGGGGCTTCGGGATGTGCAGGGCAATCCCATGGTATGGGAAGCCTGCGTTACCATGAACAACAATTGGGGTTACTGCCCACAGGATCGCAATTTTAAGCCTGCGCCGCTGCTCATCAAGAAGCTGGTGGAATGCGTGTCCAAGGGCGGCAACATGATCTTGAATGTCGGACCGGACGGAGATGGCAATATCCCGCCGGAGTCTCTTGAGATCCTGGTCCAAATCGGAAACTGGATGGACAAAAACGGTGAAAGCATTCACAATTGCGGCCCTTCTTTCATGGGGAAACCGGAGTTTGGCCGGATCACTCAAAACCAGGACCGGCTGTTTGTCCACATATTTGAAAACACATTGGGGCCGCTGCCGCTGCTGGGATTGGATCAGGAGCAGGTGGCATCCCTGCGTCTGCTGGACGGAGGGCGGCCTATCCCGATTTCCACAAGCTGGGTGCACAGCGACTATCCGCAGATCCTGTTTGCGGACTTGGGGCCGGATCCCGTACTGCCGGATCCCGTAGATACGGTTTTGGAAGTTCGTTTGAAAGGATGAGCGTCTATGGAGTTTCCCGTCTCAGCGCATTATGAATGTGCCATTTCGCGGCAATATCACCGCAATTTATCGCAATATCCCACTATACGGGCGGAAATTGACGCTTTTCTGCAAGGAAAAGAAGAAACCTTCTCGCTTTGCATGAAATATCTGTACGGCCACCTGGCGGCGCAGGATGTGCTTTCTGCCTCCGTAACCCTCTATGCCGGATATGTGCAAGCTACGATGCAGGCGCTGCGTCAGATCGATTATCTCAAATCCGTACCACCGGAGATATTCTTTCCTTATGTATTGTATCACCGGGTCAATTCTGAATGTCTGGATGACAGCCGGGGCGTTTTACTGGCGGAACTGCTGCCCTATGTGCAAGGAAAATGTATGGAGCGCGCCGCCCTTTCCGTCAATTATTGGTGCTATGCCCATGCTACCTATACGCCCGCGGATGATCGCACTTTGGGGCCTTTGGCTGTGCTCCGCCGCACTATGGGCCGCTGCGGTGAGGAAAGCGTATTGACGGTAGCCGCCCTGCGCAGTGTGGGCATTCCCGCCCGGCAGTGCTACTGTCCCCGCTGGTCTCACTGCGACGACAACCACGCATGGGTCGAGGTATGGATTGAGGGAGATTGGCACTATCTGGGTGCCTGCGAACCGGAACCGGTGCTGGACCGGGGATGGTTTACCGCAGCCGCATCCCGCGCCATGCTGGTGGACACGAAATGCTGGGCGGATTGGGAAAGCGACAGACTCTATACGACCGTCAACTGCACCTCCCGTTACACAGTTACAAGGACACTGTCCGTACAGGTCACAGATGAGGGTCAGCCTGTCAGCGGCGCATCCGTTCGATTCCAGGTTGTCAATTACAGCGAGCTGTATACCCTTTGGGAAGATACGACGGACGAAGAGGGCTTTGCCCGCTTTGAGACCGGCCCCGGCGATCTGTTCGTCTGCGCCCGGTACGGGCAAAAGGTTGCCCTGGAGAAAGTGGATCTGCGGCAGCGGAAGTGCGTCACTTTGGCTCTGCAGACAAGTTTTCCGGAAGAAACATCTGTGGATCTGGTACCGCCCCATGACAGCAGCGGTGTCGTACCCTACGGGGACTCTGCTCAGCATCGGGCTCTTTTGGAATGCTGCGAAGCGCATTTGGCGCAACGCCGTGCTGCTTTTGCAAAAAATAAAGGATATTTGCAGGATGCTGCCTTGAATTCTCCGGAGATTTGGTCTTTTTGGGAAGGCAGCGAAGGTTCTCCTTCCGACAAAGAAGCGCTTCTGAGCACCCTGCGTTCCAAGGATTTTGTGGATATCTCCCGCCAAACCCTGGAAGATGCGTTGAAAGCGGCAGCAGATGCCAAAGGTCAGTATCCCCAGGCCGTCTTCAGAAACTATATTTTGGCACCGCGGATCTCCGACGAGATGCTCATGCCGGAGCGTCAAAAGATCCGGTCGCTTTTCCCCCGGGGATTTGCGGATCCCGGGGAGATCCATAGCTGGATGCAGGCGAACATACAGATTCTGCCGAACAACGGAATCCGCAGCTACTACCCCAGTGCCTTTGGCTGTCTGCGGTGCCGCCAGGTGCCCGACTTTGCCTTTGATATGGTATTTGTTGCCCTTTGCCGCTCGTTCTGTTTTCCCGCGCGGCTGGCACCGCACACCGAAAAAGCAGAATGGATGGATAAGCAGGGTGTTTGGCACAGCATCCATCCCCAGGCAGACCCGGTGCATCTGACGCTTATGCTCCCCATCGGCACAAAGCTGAACTATTCGGAGCATCTGACCCTGGGGCTTTGGGACGGCACCGATTTTGCTACCCTCAAGTACCCGGATCTGACCGTCGAAAACAACTATACTTTCTCCCTGCAGCCTGGGCTTTACCGCATCACCGTAACGACACGGCAAATCGACGGTACCGCCAGCGTGACGGTTCGGCATCTGTCCCTTAAGCGTGACGGTGTGGTGATGATCAGGCCTTCTGAAGATCAAACCGCCCAGCGGCTGAACCGGCTACCGCTGGCATTGCCGGAAGGGCCGCTGAAAGGATTGATAGCCGCCGGTGCGGGGAAGCCGCAGCTTTTGATCTACGCCGATGCCGGAAGTGAACCGACGGAGCATCTGCTGCGGGAAATGCTCTCATGCGCAGAGGATTTCCGTTCCTTGCCTTGCCGAATTCTTTTGATCTTGAAATCCCCCAAAGCGCTGGAGCATCCGACCGTGCAGCTTTTGAAGTGCAGGCTTCCGGCCATAGAGCTGGATTGGCTGCAGGATCCCGACGCTTTGGCTGCACTGCACCTGCAAATGCAGGTGGGGGATCTGCGTCTTCCCTTTGCGGTTTGCTTGGACGGCAATGGTTACGGTGTTTATGCCGGTGCCAACTATCAAATCCGCATGGCGCAAACCCTTTTGAAGATCCAGCAATTGCTGGCCGAATAACCATAAAAGAGACCCCAAAGACGGGGTCTCTTTTACATAAAAACCATGCATTTTCGCTTTTATTTTACGAGATAGGAACCGTTAACAACAGCATCGGGGCAGAAGCTGAGTAAAACTCCATATCTCCATCCTCAATTACCCCAACTCAATGTACCAGCATCTGCTCTAAATAGCCCATGCCAATCAGGGCGGCAATGAATCCTACTGCTAACAAAAATCCGAACATAGTATTTCCTCCTTTACAACATATACGATTAGGCTTTACATTTTCTCTTGCTTCCGTTAATATTATTATAGAAAATACTTGGCCTTTTACAATTATTATACGGACAGCAAATATAAGAATATCGCCATAAATGTTGGAATCATGAAAGGATATGATAGGATTGAAGCTACGGATTCATAATAACCAAATGGAGGACGTTGAAGGGCTGCACAATGAATACCCTTATGTATTTCACCATGTGGATTTGTGCGAGACGGCAATTCCATGGCATTGGCATGAAGCACTGGAATTCTGCTATATTCAGGCGGGAAAAGTAAATGTTACCACTGCGGGACAATCCATCATGTTTCAACAAGGGGAAGGTTTCTTTATCAACAGCAATGTGCTGACATCGATGACAGAAGCCGGCGGCTGCATTATGGACTCACACTTGTTTCATCCGGTATTTCTTGGTGGACACTTCAAAAGTGTGTTTGAAACCAAATATCTGAATCCCGTTATTCAGAACAGACAATTGGATTTGTTCCCGATCCGCGGCGAATCCGCGGCGCAATTAAAGCTATTGCAAAAAATCCGTCAATTATCGGCGCTGCAAAAACAGCAAGATACGGAATTTCAAACGCGAAACTGTCTCAGTGAGATTTGGCTGCTTCTTTTGGAGGAGCTGAAGAATACGCAGTTCAAAGCAACAGCGCCCAAAAATCAGGATCGAATTCTCACAATGTTGTCATATATCCAGGAAAATTACGATCAAAAACTGACCTTGCAGGACATTGCCAATGCCAGTTCTGTCAGTACCCGTGAATGCTTGCGCTGCTTCCGGGTATCCATCAAGCAATCTCCCATGGAGTA
>JAZNLC010000088.1:0-4511 GCA_045578895.1 Faecousia sp.
ATGCTGTTAACTACGGCAAGGCCGACAAGGCTAAGCAGGAAGCTATCGTTAAGGCATTCTGCTTCCTGAACTCCGACGAGCTGAACTCCGCTATCTACGCCAAGGGCGGCATGATCCCCTACAAGGCAGAATTGATCGCCAACACCAAGGTTGAAGTTACTCAGCCTCAGTGGGCACAGTTCGGTGACATCGCCAACTACACCTCCATCTGCCTGTACCCCGATGCAGTTCTGCCTCTGGAAGGCGACAACTACGCAACTGTCTTCTCCGCTATCGTTCACGGCAGCCTGGAGTGGACCGACGAACTGATCGCTGATCTGGAGAAGCGTTACAACGATGCTTATGCTAAGGCTAAGGCTGACCCCGACATCGACACCTCCATCTACGCTTACACCTACGATCGTTCCCTGGGCTAATTCCTAACCTAACTTAAAATCGGCGGTCACACTTCGGTGTGACCGCCTTTTTACGCATACGCAGAAAAAGAGCGGCCATAGGCCGCTCTTTTGTGGAAATCAGATCATCGGACAGATACCGGATGCTCCTGAATGTACGCATCCAGAATACGGGCAGCCAGCATGACCATCCGTGTGCAGGGGCGTTTTTTGTAAAACTCCTCTGTGCGGGGCGTGGGATTGGGATCAGACGGCGGGTTTTTCAAAATTTCCCGGCAGACAATGCTGCCCACTTCATCGCGGAATTGCCCGGCCAAATCCTGCACCAATGAATAGTGTTCTTTTTTCGCGGATTCCCCGCTGCTCTCATCATAGCCATACAGAAGTCCCGCAACCATCAGCATACCGCTGACAGCGCCGCAGACCTCCCGCATGCGTCCCATACCGCCACCGAAGGAAGATGCCATCCGGGCAGAGAAATCCTTATCCAGGCCGGTCACATCACTGAAAGCAACGGTGATCGCCTGAGCGCAGTTATAGCCGTCCAAAAACAGCTGTGCGGCTTGCAATTCATGATCCATATTGTCAACTCCTTTTCTTTTTATTCTACCACAATGTAGATCCAATA
Source organism: Faecousia sp. (assembly GCA_045578895.1). Classification (GTDB taxonomy): domain Bacteria; phylum Bacillota; class Clostridia; order Oscillospirales; family Oscillospiraceae; genus Faecousia. Next base: position 1,024 of record JAZNLC010000088.1, read on the forward strand.
GCAACCCGGAACAAAAGAGTATAGACTTAAAAATGATCGTTTAGCGCACTACGCAAGGCCCCCTTGTGAAAGGGGGCTGGCAAAAATCTCTGATTTTTGACTGGGGGATTCCATGCTGCAAAACAGCATATCGCCCTGTGGGCGATGAATCCCTCCACCGCTTACGCGGTCCCCCTCCCTTTGACAAGGGAGGCTTTGCACCGCTAAACGATCATTTATATTTAAAAGACCGCAGTGCCGATGGCACTGCGGTTTAGGCATTTATTCGCTTCTTAGAGCAATGACGGGGTCTTTCTTTGCTGCCAGTTTGGCAGGTATCAATCCTGCGATCAGCGTCAAGCCTACACTGATCATCACCAAAATAATGGCTGCGTTCAGGGGCAGCACAGCAATATTGCTGATACCGGTCAGGTCCTTCAAAATATAGCAGATGGGAATGTTCAGCAACGCGGTCACACCCACGCCCATAAATCCCGCGGAAAGACCCACGATTGTGGTTTCCGCATTGAACACACGGGAAATATCCTTTTTGGAAGCGCCCACACTGCGCAGAATACCGATCTCTTTGGTCCTTTCCAGTACAGAAATATAGGTGATAATGCCGATCATGATGGAAGATACCACCAGTGAGATGGAAACAAAGGCGATCAGACCGTAGGAGACGGCATCCACCATGGTGGTCACGCCGGACATCAGCAGTGCCACATAGTCGGTGTAGGTAATCTTTTGATCTTCTTCTACACCTTCATTGTACTTCTTGATGATCTCGGCGATGGACTCTTTGTCCTCAAAGGTGTTGGCATAGATGTTGATCGTGGAAGGGGTATCATAATCTACAGCACCCAAAGCAGAGAGGGTATCAGCCAGGGTGGAACCGGATACCTTGGAAGGCATATAGGCATCGTAGTAGCCTGCCAAAACAGTTTCATCGGTGGTCACAGCCAGAAGCTGGTCAAAAGCTGCGGCGACAGCGGCATAACCTTGAACGCCAAACAGGTCACCGGGTTGTGTGGCTGCTGCCTTGATCTGCAATATTTGTGCCTGCGCCTGCTCGGCATACTTCTCTGTAACAAGGGCTTCCATCTGTTCACGCATCAGCTGCCGCAGCTCGTCATCAGTGTAGTCTTCCAGATAAGCCGCGGCGGCATCTTTATCAAAGCCATAGGTGTTGGCTACCAGCTCGACCATGGAATCCCGGGTAGAGTATTGCTCCATGATGGGGTTTACAGCCATGTCCAGGTATTCCTGGGTGGGCGTGGAAAGAATAGAAGTATAGATTTCTGTTTTCTGAACTTCGTTCAGGGTAGCAAAAAAAGCGGTGATCTCCTGAGCCTTGTGCGCATCTGTGGGATCGATATCCTCAGTGATCACAAAGGGAAGATTCTTGGTGACATCCAGGTTTTCGTTTTCCGGCAACCGCTGCTGCTTAACGATCTCGCTGTCATTGGTCTGCCGGATCACAAGCTCAGTCAGCGCGGAGGTATAACCGAAAGTGCCGCTGACAGATGCGGAAGTGGCTTCCGGATTGGGCTGCAAAATACCCACAATCTCCAGTTCCATGCCACTTTTGATCACCAGTTCCAGTGACGCGGCATCGTTGCGTACATCCTTCCAGGTGCCATCGGCGTTTTTGGTATAATAATCACAGTTCTTGACTAAACGGAATTTGGTATTCAGAATATCCTCATAGCTGACGCTGTGAACCTGAGCGGTGATTTCTTCGCCTTTGGCAACAGCAGTCATGATGTCGTTGACTTCTTCATCGCTCATAAGGCCCAACGCGTAAAAAGCCACATCCGTAATCTCTCCGTTGCTGTCCAGCACCAGTACGATCTCCTCTGCCTTTTCGGGCCAACTGCCTGCCACCAGGTCGTACTGCTCATAGACCATGGGAGAGATCAGGCTGCCGTCGGTGCCAGGGAGCATTTCGCTCCACAAGCCCAAACCGCCCATCCGGGAACCCATCATTTCCGCCATGGGAGAATTCTCCATGGATTCAGAGGGGGCGCTCATGGCTGCGGAAAGGTCGGTGCTGTGATAGTTGCCGTCCTGCCCCTGCACATAGGTATTGAGATTGACACCGTATTGATATTGAATGGTTGTAACCAAATTGCCCAAGCCGGTTTCAGAACCTTCTTTCCGCTCCTGCTCCAAATAGGCTTTCAGCGCTTTCAGATCGTTGGTCACATCCTGCCCGGTAAAGGCGGCGTTGAACAAGGCGTACATCTGGTTATTGGAATAGACGGTGTCCTCTTCCTTAACCATGTTCTCTTTTTCGTCCATGTATTCCTGCCGGGCAGCGACCATACCGGCAAAGCTGGACTCGCTTTTTAAGATAGAAATCGGGTAGGAAGTAAGGGTGTCCCGCTGGATATCATTGATATAGTTTTGAATACCGGTGGACAGCGAGAGAATCAGCGCGATGCCGATGATACCGATGGAACCGGCGAAAGCCGTCAGCAGTGTACGGCCCATCTTGGTGCGCAGGTTGTTGAAGCTGAGGGATAGGGCAGTCCAAAAGGACATAGAGATTTTTCTGTGCTTCTTCGGCTGTACGACGATATCGTCTTCGTGGAAGGGGTTGGAATCACTGACGATGTGACCGTCCAGCAGCCGTACGATCCGGGTAGAGTAGCTTTCCGCCAGCTCCGGGTTGTGGGTGACCATGATAACCAGCTTATCTTGCGCGATTTCCTTCAGCAGTTCCATGATCTGCAGGCTGGTCTCACTGTCCAGTGCGCCGGTAGGCTCGTCAGCCAAAAGAATATCCGGATTGTTGATCAGCGCACGGGCAATGGCCACACGCTGCATCTGGCCGCCGGACATCTGGTTGGGGCGCTTGTGCAGATGGTCAGCAAGACCAACCTTGGTTAGCACCGCAATGGCCCGCTGACGGCGCTCTTTTTTGGATACACCGGCCAGTGTCAGCGCCAGCTCCACATTGGCCAAAACACTTTGATGGGGGATCAGGTTGTAGCTTTGAAATACGAAGCCGATGGAGCTGTTGCGGTAGTAGTCCCAATCCGCGTCCTTGTACTGCTTGGTGGATACACCGTTGATGATCAGATCGCCACTGGTATACCGGTCCAAACCGCCTACAATATTCAGCAGAGTGGTCTTGCCGGAACCGCTTTGTCCTAAAATGGAAACAAATTCATTTTCCCGAAAATTGATGCTGACATCCTGCAGGGCATTCTGCGTCAGATCTCCCGTGACATAGGTTTTTACAATGTTTTTCAGTTGGAGCACATGCATTCCTCCGATATTATGGGCTGTCAATTATCATACCATATTTACGGGATGAATAGTAAACGAAATGTAAATAAAAAGAAAAAGAGGGAAACTCACCCTCTTTTTCAGCATTATTCTACTTCTTCCCGGCCAAGGGTTACCATTTTCGGGGGATGGCCCATTGCGGGAATGATCACATCCAACAGGTCTTTGGTGCGAAGCCGCAGGCTGGAGGTGTTAACGCAGGGGTGGACACC
>JAZNLC010000089.1:0-15463 GCA_045578895.1 Faecousia sp.
AGCAAGGAAGATAGATATGAAAGAAATCGGCGGATATTTCGGGTTGGATGCTTTTTGCGGAAAGGAATACTATCCTGATCTGTTGAAATTGAATACTGCCCGCAATGCCCTTATTTACCTTTGCAGGGCCAGGCAGATCAAGAAGCTATTCCTGCCGTACTTTTTGTGCGATTCGGTAGCGGCTGCCAGCGAGGCAGAGGGCGTGGCATATCAATCATATTCCATAGGACCGGATTTTCTACCGGTTTTCTCTCAAAAGCTGAACGCCGGAGAGTATCTCTATGTGGTGAACTACTACGGTCAGCTTACCGACGCGCAGATCCTTTCCCTGCAAAAGCAGTACGGAAACATCATTTTGGATAATGTCCAAGCCTTTTTCCAAAAGCCCCTGCCGGGTGTGGATACTATTTATTCCTGCCGAAAATTCTTCGGCGTACCTGACGGGGCATATCTGGCAACAGATGCGCGTTTGGAGGGCTTGAAGAAGGATAAGTCCGCAGCACGGATGCGCCATATTTTAGGTCGCCTTGAGGGCTCAGCTTCGGACTATTATAACGATTTTAAGGAAAACGATGCCTCTTTCCGAACCCTACCGTTGATGGAGATGTCGTCGTTAACGGAAAATCTCCTGAAAGCCATTGACTACGAAAAGACTGTTTCAATCAGAAATGCCAATTGGCAGCTGCTGCACGAAGCTCTGGGCATTAAAAATCCACTGAAGCTGCGCAGTCCAAACGGTCCGTATGCCTACCCCTTCTATTGCAAAAACGGCATGCAGATCAAAAAAACATTGGCGGAAAGAAAAATCTTCGTGGCAACCCTGTGGCCCAATGTGCTGCAGATGGAGGGATACCTGGAAAAGGACTATGCAGAAAACATTTTACCTCTGCCTTGCGATCAGCGGTATGACGGTCAGGATATGAAAATAATCATTGAGGCGGTGCTGGAATGTATAAATTAAGAGAACTGGAACGGGGCGACCTGGAGCGGATCAATCAATGGCGGAATGATCCCTATTTGATTGCTTGCTTGGGTGCGCCTTATCGGTATATCAATGAGGATGTAGACAAAGCGTGGTATGATAAGTATTTGAATACCAGAAACAACTCTGTTCGCTGTGCCATTGTGGACGAGCAGGACGAGATACTGGGCCTTATCAGCCTTTTGGATATCGATTCTGTGAATCGAAGCGCTGCCTTGCATATTATGATCGGCGGCGCGGAAAACCGAGGAAAGGGTATTGGCAGTTTTGCGGTCAGGGCTATGGTGGAACATGCGTTTTTGAATTTGAATCTGCGCAGGATCGAACTGGGCGTATTGGAAACCAATCTGCCTGCGATCCGTTTGTATGAAAAAACAGGCTTTGTAAAAGAAGGCATAAAGCGGCAGTCCAATTATAAAAACGGGAAATATGTAAATATGATCATGATGGGACTGCTCAGGGATGAGTTTGGCGGTAATCTGCAGTAATACTGTCAATATGAATAAAATATGGAAAGGAACAGAATTATGAGTACAGATTTGAAAGGCAAAAAATTACTTCTTTTGGGTGGCGTACAACCCGCATGCAGTATTGTGAAAAAAGCGCATGAACTGGGCGTCCATGTTACCGTGCTGGATTATAATACAGATTCACCGGCAAAGGAAATTGCGGACGAAGCGGTGCTGATCGATGCTACGGATGTGGATGCAATCGTTGATTATTGCCAAAAGAATAATATCGATGGTGTCACAACAGGCTTTGTGGATATTCTGATGCCTATATGTTATGCTGTTTGCCAGCGCCTGGGCCTTCCTTATTATGCAACCCCTAAAATGCTGACCATGGCAACTAATAAGGTTGATTTCAAGGAAACCTGCGTGAAGTATGGCGTTCCTGTTCCGAAAACCTATGTGGTAGGTGGAGAAATTCCGGCAGATATCATAGATGCGATTACATATCCTGTTTTTGTAAAACCCCTTGATGCAAGTGGCTCAAGAGGTGCAGGTCGTTGCAACAATAAAGAGGAGCTGGTCGAGCAGTTTGCTGAAGCATTAAGCTACTCCAAGTCGGGCAATGCCATTATAGAGGATTATATAACCGGCAGAGAATTCCTTATGGACTATGTGGGCGTGGATGGGGAGTTCAGATTACTTTCTATGTTTGATCGCTACGTCAGTCCGGGAAGAGGAACGGCGATAAACTATTCCAATATCGCAATTGGTCCGGCAAAGCATGTTGACCAGTACTATAGGGAAGTCAATCCGAAGGTTGTCAAGATGTTCAAGGAGTTGGGCTTTACCGACGGCTTGATTTTCTTGCAGGGACATACAGACGGTGAGCGGATCACATTCTACGAGATGGGATGCAGATTGGGTGGCTCTTACAACGATTTCGACCAAGAAGTACTGGGGTTGAACCCTGTGGAAATGACGGTCCGCTATGCATTGACAGGTAAAATGCTGGACAGTATTGAAAAAATCAGTCCCCGTTCTGCAGAATTCCCCCGTTACTGTATGATGGCGAACTATCTGCTCACAGGATATGGAGAAACGGTTGCAAGGGTTGACGGCGTTGAGGAAGTTAAGGAGCTGGAAGGTGTGATACGTATGGACCAACCGCGGGGCGTTGGCTACTATATCAAGCAAGACGGCATTGTGGACAAGCCGCTTGTTCAGGTCCACCTTGTCGCTGACAATCTGGATAAAATGAGAGAAAATCTTGCCTTTATGAACGAAAAGATCCAAGCGGTGAATGCAGAGGGCAAGTCCCTGCTGGTCCAAAAGTTTGACCCCAACGATCTGAAACGATAAGTATCGAATTACACGATGGGGTTGTGTATTCCCATTGTAAGACGAAAGGAATGATGGCAAATGCCGATCAATGTAACCCGGTCCTCCATGCCCTCCTATGAGGAGTTTTGCGAGGAGATCAAGGAGCTGTGGGACAGCCACTGGCTGACCAATATGGGTATCAAACATAAGACCCTGCAGGCAAATCTGGAGCAGTACTTGGGCACGCCCCATGTGACCCTGTATACCAACGGCCATTTGGCCCTGGAGAATGTGATTGCGGCCATGGGCCTGCCGGAAGGCGGTGAGGTCATTACTACACCCTTCACCTTCGCCTCCACTACCCACGCCATTGTCCGTAACGGTCTGGTACCTGTGTTCTGTGACATCAATCCCGTGGACTATACCATGGATACCACTAAAATCGAAGCGCTGATCACCGATAAAACCGTGGCGATTATCCCGGTCCATGTGTATGGCAACCTGTGCGATACCGATGCCATTGATGCAATTGCCAAAAAGCATAACCTGAAGGTGATCTATGATGCCGCTCACGCCTTTGGCGTGACCAAAAACGGTGTCAATGCAGTGAATTTCGGCGATGCCTCTATGCTCAGTTTCCACGCCACCAAGGTGTTCAATACCATCGAGGGTGGTGCGGTGTGCTTCAAGGACGATGCTCTGGTGCAGGTTCTCAAGGATATGAAGAACTTTGGCATCCGTGGCCCGGAGAGCGTGGCCTACATAGGCGGTAACGCCAAAATGAACGAGTTCCAGGCGGCTATGGGTATCTGTAACCTGCGGCATATCGACGAGGAGCTGGCCAAGAGAAAGACCGTGGTGGAACATTACCGCAAGCGGTTAAAGAATGTACCGGGCATCATCCTTTGCGAAGAACAGCCCGGTGTCAAGTCCAATTACGCCTATTTGCCGGTGGTGTTTGACGGCTACAAATACACCCGTGATGAGATCCACGCAAAGTTAGCCGAACAGAGGATTATTGCAAGAAAATACTTCTACCCCCTGACCAATGCCTTTGAGTGTTACGAGAATTTCCCCACAGCCGGCGCAGAGAAGACCCCTGTAGCTAACCATATTGCCCAGCGGGTGCTGACGCTGCCGCTGTATGCAGACCTGTCCCTGGCAGATGTAGATCTTATCTGCGACATCATTTTAGAGAAATGAAAAATGAAAACAGGGAAAGTGAGGTGAGGGCATGCAAAAGGAGCAGGTGCTGTTTGCACTGTTGCGGAATATAGTCTGTGGTCAGCCGGTGTCAGAGGATACCAAAGCGGCTTGCACAACTGAGATGTTAGAGCATGTGTATGCCCTTGCGAGTCGACATGACCTTGCCCATTTGGTTGCTCAGGCGGCGAATAAGTTAGAGCTGCCGCAAAGCGAATTTCTCAAAAAATGTGATCAATCTGCGAAGCAGGCAATTTTTCGGTATCTTCGACTCAGCAATGCGTATGAGCAGATCTGTGGCACTTTGGAGAAAGCAGAAATCCCTTTTATCCCATTGAAAGGCTCTGTGCTGCGGGATTTTTATCCGGAGCCCTGGATGCGCACCAGCTGTGATATTGACATTCTGGTGAAAGCAGAACACCTGGAAAGCGCAATTGCGTCCATAAAAGAAGAACTGCAATATGCCGACGGGCCAAAAGGTGACCATGATGTTTCTCTTTTTTCTGCTGCTGGCATCCGTTTGGAGCTGCACTATGATACACTGGCAGAAAACAGTGCAATCAATGAAAGTTATGCCGTGTTGTCACGCATTTGGGAAACAGCAATACCGAAGCAGCCGGGAATGTACCAGTGTGAGTTGACGGATGCAATGTTCTATTTTTACCATATTGCCCACATGGCAAAGCATTTTCAAATTGGTGGCTGCGGTATCAGACCGTTTTTGGATTTGTGGATACTGAATCACCGGGTTCAATGTGATGTTCAAGCCCGCAGGCAGCTTCTTGCTCAAGGCGGCTTGTTGGCATTTGCCGAGGCGGCTGAGAAATTATCTGAGACGTGGTTCTCCGGAGCACCTATGGATTCCATGACAGATCAGCTGGCGCGGTATATTCTCAGTGGCGGTGTCTACGGAACTATGGAAAACAATGTAGCAATGCAGCAGCAAAAACAGGGAGGTAAACTCCAGTATGCCCTTAGCAAAATAATCCTGCCCTATGAAACGATCAAATTTCATTACCCGGTGCTGCAAAAGCATAAGTGGCTGACGCCTTGCTATCAAGTGGTACGCTGGTTTAAACTGTTATTCAAGGGCGGCGTAAAGCGCTCTGTCAAACAGCTGCGGCTGAACGCAACAGCTTCCCGGGAGGAAATACAATCGACCCATATACTGTTGCAATATATGGGCTTGAAACAACCGGAAAAATAAAACAGGGATACCCGAGGGTATCCCTGTTTTGCTTTTGCAACAGTATGATATCAGATGAGCAGCGCATTTGCGGTACCAATAACCAATGCGGCAGCCGCTGCGATGCGGGCATACAGGAACATCTTGTCATTGTCCTTCTTGACCCGTTCCAGCACAAACGCGGCGATGCTGACCAGCGCCAGCGCGCCTGCCAGAAATGCCTGGTGGGAGAATCCCAGCCAGTTGATCCGAATGTCTACATAGCCGATATACAGGCTCAAGGCAACCGCGACGTAAAAGCACACACGCTGGATCTTTTTGTTTTTTACCAAGAACATCAGCACCAAAGCCAGAAAACTGGCGGCGATTAGACCCATACTCACAATAATCAGCAAATCCAAAAAAGTAATCATAGTATTTCCTCGCTTTCATTTTTTATTGGGGTTTTGCTTTTGTGAGAACAGAATAACACACAAATCTAAAGAAACCGGACAGGAAATTCTGAAGAATTCTAAAGAAAACCTGTTAAAAATCAGAAAGTGTGACGGTGATGGAAAAAGTTGCTTCTTTTTGCGCAACCGTCACCTTGCCGCCGTAGTTTTGCGCAATGCGGCGGATGCTGTTGATGCCCAGTTTGTAGCTGTCTTTTTGTTTCTGCTGGGCAGCAATGCCGTTGCTCTGCCGGATATGCAATTCGTTGTTGTCCACACAAATACACAATTGCACAGGCTGACCGGGATCGGCGTACTTATTGACATTGGAGCCAAGGTTATCAAAGATTCTGCGCAGCTCCTGCACATCAAAGGTACCGGCAAAGGCGGGGCAACCGGACAAATCGGTGTGAACGGTAAACCGTTCCTCCACATCTTCCTCAAATTCCGCCGCCAACTGCTCCATCAGCAGATGGGCATTATCAAAATGCTCCGGATTTCGCCCGTCTGCATCCAAAAGCAGCCCCGTCAGATCTCGAATCTGCTCCGCCTTCCTCCGAATCATTTGCAGATGGCCTTTCTGTTCTTCAGCAGAAAGGTCGTTTTCCCCCGCAAGGAACTCCGAATATGCCAAAATGGCGGTCAGCGGGGTACGAATGTCGTGAGACAGGGCGCGGATAAACTGTTCCTTTTCCCGGGCAAGGGCCTGTTCCTTCTCCCGCAGCCTTTGGTGTGCGGCAGACATATCATTGATCGCCCCTGCCAGCTGGGTCAGCTCGTTGCGGCCTTCTATGGGAAGTGCGCCATTGGCCTGCCCTGTTCGCAAGGCATCGATCCCCTGGGTGATGGTGCGAATATAGGTTATGCGATCACTGAAAAGCGCCAAAAACAGCAAACTGAAGCCGCCTGCCGAGAAGATTGCACTGACACTGAATATCCAGCGATCTACTTCCAGCCATTCAAATTCCGTCAACGCCAAATCATTGCTGAAACAATAGGATTCCACCACCGCTGCGGCGGTCCAGGAAAGAATGAAAAACAGAATCACGGCAAATAAAGCGCTGATGCCAATTAAGCCGAGAATTTCGTAGGATAGCTTGTGGCGTTTGGTCGATTTTTTGTCAGTCAATGTAATAACCCTTTCCCCATGCGGTTTTGATGTAGGATGGATTCTTGGAATTGTCGCCCAGCTTCTTGCGGATGTTTTTGATATGTACCATAATAGCGCCGTCACCCACGGCATTGTCATTCCAAATGCTCTGATAGATATTTTCTAAAGAGTAGATCTTTCCCCGGTGGCCGGCCAGCAGCTCCAGGATCCTGAACTCCGTATAGGTCAGCGGGATCCGTTCGCTGCCCTTCAGGATGCATTGACCGTCAAGGTCCAGCGCAGCATCAGAAAAGGCAAGGGTGTTTGCTTGCTGCCGGGCGGCGGAACATACGGCGCTCCTTCTTAAAATGGCGCGGATACGCAACAGCAACTCCGCATTGGAGAAGGGCTTGACGATGTAATCGTCCGCACCCACGGAAAATCCCATTACCTTATCGGACTCGCTGGAGTAAGCTGTGAGAAATACAATAGGTGTTTCAAACTGCTTGCGAATCTGGGCAGCGGCCATAATGCCGGTTTGCCCGGGCATATCCACATCCAGAAGATACAGATCGATTTCCGGCTCTGCCATTTGCGCAGCCTGCAGGCCATCCTCTGCAGTGAGCACGGCATAGCCTTCCGATGAAAGCAGCAACTGCAGAATTTGACGAATTTGCAGATCGTCATCTGCCACAAGAATGCACTTCTTTCCGTCTTTCATAAAACCCCTCCGTTGTATACCGACATAAAACGCAAGATATTACCTCTAATATACCATTTATCTTCAAAACAAGCAACAGAAATAATTGGTGCGCACAAAGCCTTCCTCTTGAGGGGAAGGTGGCAAAAATCTTTGATTTTTGACGGATGAGGTGTAAAAAAACACTTGAGACCAACCGAGTCCGGCCTGTCAAAAAAACAGCAGGATACCCGAACCGGGTATCCTGCTATTTAATGCAACTCATTTCTTGTTATGCTGACAGCCACACTGCTGCCGTTGCTCCATTTGTTTCCAGTTGAAAAAACCGTATAAATCATTGACCAGGAACATTACAAAGCAAATAATGACCGAAAGATAACTGATATTCTCTCTTGCAGCAAGGATCCATAGCACGATCAGCACCACATCGTTGGCCGCATAAGCCAGAGCAAAGTAAGGACTGCGACGAAAGGTCAAATACACCGCAATAAAACTGGTGGTAACAGAAATGGTGCTGGGGATCATATTGGCAGTATTGAAGTGATCCAGAATAAAATAAAATACAACAGTCACCACAGCTGTCAACGCATACATAAATATGCTTTCCCATTTACCGATTCTGTTTACTGCCACCTCTGCGCGGTTTCCTTTATAGGGATTCCGAAGCCATGCGATCAGCGCAAAAAGAGCCATAGGACCGGTCATGCCCAAATAGGTGATCATCTCTCCAAAGTAGGAGAAGGTGTAGGAAATTGCGCCGTAAAGCAGACTGAAGACAATCATCAGTGCTTGACCAAAGGGATTGCCTTTTGCATTGAAAATAAGCGAAGTGACGCCAATCGATGATGCCGCAAGTGTCATAAAATTCACTCGATCAAAGATCAAAAAAGATACTAAGATCAGCCCCACAGAGCCGCCCCACAAGATCAGCTCACTTTTAGAAAAATAAGCAGTCAGCTTCTTCATATACCCACCCAAAACACAAAAATAAGCACCTGCCTGCACATCTTCAAAGACCTAACGATGTGCAAACAAGCGCGTTCGCTTACTACCCGGTGGCAGTACAATATTCTATTTCAAATTGTAATAGCAAATAGGGGAAATGTCAAGAAAAAACATCTCCTATACTCCTTCTCACTATTCACCATTACTTATTACTTTTCCAAAAATCGGCCCTTAAATTAGGGGAGAGTGAATAGTGAAAAGTGAATAAGCAAAATCGGCAATCCTCTGTCGAGAATTGCCGATTTTGGTGCCGGTGGCCGGACTCGAACCGGCACGCTGTCGCCAGCGGTGGATTTTGAGTCCACTACGTCTACCATTCCATCACACCGGCAGGTGCAATTTACTGGAGTATTATACACTATCTTTTCCAAAATAGCAAGGGGAAAATTGCAGAAAAGGGGACCTTTTTTCGAGGTCCCCTTTTGTTACTGCTGTGCATTTTGCGTGCGGTAGAGTTTTGCGTAGATGCCGTTCTGCGCCAGTAATTCCTCGTGGGAGCCGCATTCGGTGATCTTACCGTCGGCGATGGAAACGATCCGTCCCGCCGCCCGGATGGTAGATAACCGATGGGCGATAATCAGCGTGGTCCGACCTACGCTGAGGGCGTCAAATGCCCGCTGGATCTTGGCTTCTGTCACCGAATCCAATGCAGAGGTTGCCTCATCCAGAATGAGAATCGGCGGGTTTTTCAGAAAGATCCGGGCGATAGCCACCCGTTGCTTCTGTCCGCCGGACAGGAGGGTACCTCGTTCGCCTACATAGGTCTCAAAACCCTGGGGCATGGCCAGGATATCTTCGTAGATCTCGGCCTTCTTAGCGGCTTCCACGACCTCCTCCATAGTAGCATCGGGCTTGCCGTAGCGAATGTTTTCGAATATGGTGTCGGCAAACAGGAACACATCCTGCTGGACAATGCCGATTGACTGATGAATGGATTTTTGGGTCACATCCCGGATGTCCTTGCCATCGATGCGGATGGCGCCGGAGGACACATCATAGAACCGGGGAATCAGCTGACATAATGTGGTTTTGCCGCCGCCGGATGGGCCTACAATGGCGATGGTCTCGCCGGGCGCGACCTCCAAAGAAACATCGTGGAGCACCGCCAGATCGCCGTCATAGGCAAAGGACACGTTCTCCACAGAAATAGCGCCCTGCACATCTGTCAGCGCCTCTGCGCCGGGCTTGTCCTGCACGGTGGGCTCCATGGCCATCACATCCACAAACCGTCGCAGGCCCGCAAAGCCGTTGGCAAACAGCTCCGAGAAGCCGGACAGCTTCCGCATAGGGCCAACAAAAGAAGAAATGTACAGACAGAAGGTCACCAAATCCCGGTAATCCATCGTACCCCGCATCACATGATAGCCGCCCACACCGATGACCACTACATTCAAACTGCACAGGAAAAATTCAATGGAACTGTGGAACAGACCCATAGACTTATAAAATTCCTTACGGGCGGTCTTGAACAGGGTGTTGGCCGCATCAAACCGACGGCTTTCGGCCTCTTCGTTGGCAAAAGCCTTGGCGGTGCGGGCGCCCGACAGGCTGGATTCAATCTCTTGATTGATATGACCGGTGGTCTCCTTGGAGGCGGCAGACGCCCGGCCCATACGCCGGCGCATAGCCATCACCAGCGCCAAAAATACTGGGATCATCAGCAGCACGATCACCGCCAGCTGCCATTGAATGGAGCCCATTACGATCAGCGCGCCCACGATGGTGAGCAGGGAAGTGACCAGATCCTCCGGGCCGTGGTGGGACAGCTCCACCAGCTCAAACAGGTCCGAGGTCAGCCGGGCCATCAGTTTGCCGGTGCGGTTGCGGTCATAGAAATCGTAGCTCAGGGTCTGCATATGCCGGAATAGATCCCGGCGAATGTCGGCCTCCACCCGCACGCCAAACATATGCCCATAGTAGGACACGGTAAAGTTCAGCAGCGAGCGCAGCAGATAGCTGACGATCACCGCCCCCATTACGATAAAAAAGGTTTTGTACATCTGCCCCGGCAGCATATCGTACAGGGCGCTGCGGGTCACCAGCGGGAACGCAAGATCAATACCCGCGATCAAGCAGGCGCAGAGCATATCCAGGGCAAACAGCTTTTTGTGATTGCCGAAATAGCTCAAAAAGATAATTAAGGGACTTTTCTTTTGAAAATCTTTGGTGGTCATAGGCGATCCTCCTCATTAATTCCATTATACCGAATTTTCGGAATATTTCAATAAATTTTGACAATACAGAAAACTTTGCTATACTATATGGGAGGTGATACCGTGGAGCTGTTGGAAGTAAATCGGGACTTTGTTGTCTGCATCAAGCCGGTGGGCTTGGATTCGGAGCAGGAACTGCCCAATGCCTTGCGTGAGCAGGTGGGCGGGGAGATTTTTACATTACACCGGCTGGATAAAAACGTAGGCGGTGTGATGGTCTATGCCCGGAATAAGCAGGCGGCGGCAAGTTTGTCCAAGGTCATAGCCAATGGGGAAATGGTCAAAGAATATTTGGCTATGGTCCACGGCGCGCCGCCGGCTGAGGGAGACTGGGAGGACCTTTTGTTCAAGGACAGCAGGAAGAACAAGGTTTTCGTGGTCAAGCGTCAGCGGGCCGGTGTGAAGGCTGCAAGGCTGTCCTACCGATGCCTGCAGACCGGAGAACAGAGCCTGGTCCGTATCCGGCTCTATACCGGCCGAAGCCACCAGATCCGCGTCCAGTTTGCCAGCCGGGGATTCCCCCTGGTGGGCGACCATAAATACGGCAGCCGGGACGAAGCTGCCGCGCCTATGTTATTTTCCTGCTGCGTGACATTTCCTTATAAGGGCCAAACGCAGCGGTTTGAATCCTATCCGGAATGGGGGAGCGTAGAATGAACAAAGCAAAATGCGCATTTTTGTCCGCAATGGCGATCTTCGGCACGGTGGGCATTTTCGTGCGGGGAATTCCATTGCCCTCGGCAACGGTAGCCTGCCTCCGCGGCTTTATGGGATTGGTGGTCTTGCTGATCGTAATGATACTGACCGGGAAAAAACCGGACGGGATCAGTATCCGCAAAAACCTGCCCATATTGCTCCTTTCTGGCGCAGCTATCGGCGGCAACTGGATTCTGCTGTTTGAGGCCTACCGCTATACCACCGTGGCGACAGCCACCATCTGCTACTATATGGCGCCGATGTTTTTGGTGCTGGCATCGCCCTTGCTGGGGGAACGGCTCACCGGCAGAAAGCTGCTTTTGACCGGAACGGCGCTGCTGGGTATGGTGTTCGTGTCCGGTGTGCTGAAGGGCGGCCTGTCCGGCGCAAAGGGCATAGCCTGCGGCGTGGGCGCAGCCTGCCTGTACGCATCGGTGATGTTTATGAATAAAAAATTAAGTCCCATCAACGCCTATGATAAAACCGTGATCCAGCTGGCGGCGGCAGCAATCGTGATTCTGCCTTACTGTCTGCTGAGCCACGGGTTTGATATGTCCCAAATGGACGGCAAGGAATATGTGCTCCTTGCGGTGGTAGGCATTGTCCATACCGGCTTTTCCTATTGGCTGTATTTCGGCGCGATGGGACAGTTGCCATCGCAAACGGTTGCGCTGTTCAGCTACCTGGATCCGGTGCTGGCAATTATCCTGTCAGCCATGCTTTTGCGGGAGCCTATGGATTGGCAGGGCATCGTTGGAGCGGTACTGATTTTGGGCAGCGCGCTGTGCAGTGAAATTCCGGAGCAAAAAATTACGAAAAAGGGTTGACATTTGGCGACCGTTGAGTTATAATAGCAAAGCTGTGTAAAAATGCTGCTATAGCTCAGTCGGTAGAGCGCATCCTTGGTAAGGATGAGGTCGCCAGTTCAAATCTGGCTAGCAGCTCCACGAAAAAGCCTAGAACCCCAACGGGTTTTAGGCTTTCTTCTTTTTTACGCTATATGGTGTCCACCCCAAAAACCGACACAGAAACCGACACGGCTTTATTTTTACATGCAAAAATCTACTATGATCGCCAACTATGATGTCAAAATGGGCACCTTCATATCGAGAGGAATGTTATGCAATAAAAGTAATTATCCCACCCTTGTCTTAACAAGCACGGGTGGGATAATTCTATATCTAAAAATCATAGGTTTTCCGGAAATCCTTAACTGTTTTTGTAGCGTTCCTGGTCTACGCAGTAGCCCATAGCATGGTCTGCGCTGTGAGCAAACAGCATCGGCTCTTTCATTGCTTTATTATTTACCAAGAAATTGCTCAGCTAACCCTAAAGGCAGTGAGCAAGAAGCTCACTGCCTTTAAAGGATAGATTCTTAGTAGTTTTCTGCCCGGACCTCGAAGAATGCCTGGGGGTGGGCACAGACAGGACATACCTCCGGTGCCTTCACACCCATGACCAGATGACCGCAGTTGCGGCACTCCCACAGGGTAACGCCGCTCTTTTCAAAGACAGCCTTTGCCTCCACATTGTGCAGTAGTTTCCGATAGCGCTCCTCATGGGTCTTCTCGATAGCGGCAACACCACGGAACTGCTCAGCCAGCTCATGGAAGCCCTCCTCGTCCGCATCACGGGCCATACGGTCATACATGTCTGTCCACTCGTAGTTTTCACCCTCTGCAGCGTGCAGCAGGTTTTCTGCAGTATCGCCCAGCTCACCCAGCGCCTTAAACCAGAGTTTTGCGTGCTCCTTCTCATTTTCAGCAGTCTGCAGGAACAGGGCTGCGATCTGCTCATAGCCGGCCTTCTTAGCAACAGACGCAAAGTAGGTGTACTTGTTCCGAGCCTGGGACTCACCGGCAAAGGCATCCCACAAATTTTTCTCTGTCTTGGAGCCTGCAAAGGGATTCTTGGCAGGTGCTTCCTCTACCATCACAAACTTATCTGCGCTTTGCTTGCAGAGCGGGCACTTAAAATTAGGGGTCATAGCACCTTCATGAACATAACCGCAAATACTGCATTTCCATTTTTCCATTTTCTTAGCCTCCGTTTTCTCATTAAACTGAATTGTTGTCAAAAGGGTTTCTACGGCATCCACCGGGACACCGGGATAGTTTCTGACTGTTTCCAGAAACGCTCTGGTGTTCGCGCTCTGGGGCAGCATAAAGCCTGCCTCTCTGCAAAGGTCCTCCGCCATCAGGCGGGAGGATCTTTCCACTGCGACACTCAGGGCATCCGGCAACTGCGAGGCAATGCCTTCTGCGGCAGCCTTGCTTTGAATCAGCACTCTCAGTGCCTCCACAACAGCTTCCTCCTTCGGCTGCTGGGGCGGCAGTGTTTTCGGCATCATGGAGATAGCACTAGAGGGACAGGCCTCTGCACATTTGCCGCAGCCGATGCATTTATTCGCATCAATAATACTGTTCTCTGTGTCTGTTGCGCCGGTAGGACACACATACAGGCACAAACAGTCCTTTGTGCAAAGACGAAGGTTTCTTACTGCATACTTTTCCGCCATATTTATGCCCTCCCTTCCATCTTGTCGAACTTCCAGCTGGGGACTTTGCAAACAGGGCACATCTCCGGTGCTGCATCGCCAACATAAACGAAGCCGCAGATACTGCATACATACACACCGGTGTTTTCCAGCATCCTGTCGCCCTCCGCTGCGTAACGGGTCAGCAGAGATTGGAGCATCCGGGTCACACGCTCGCTCCATACCTGACATCGCAGAGCGCCCCGATCCGGTTTTTCAGAAGCCGTCGCATTGGCGTAGGGATAGCCAACATTCAGATCCTGTTCCAGCTGCTTCAGCAGTTCCTGCACACCGGCTGACGGCATTGGCTCTGCCTTGGACTTGAAGAAATCCGCAAGCTGCCGGAATGCCTTTTCCTGCTCCGGAAGATACTGCTTTTCACAGCCTCTTGCCAGATTGGAGCAGATGATGCTCATTTCCATGGCGGAGAGTTCCTTCTCTACATAGGGCTTTTCTGTCGGCTGTACAGGAGAATTCTCCGCCGCAGCCTCCTTATGGCGAAAGGCGTCCTTGCCAGCACCGCACCAAGGGCATTTCCAATCAGACGGGAGATTCTCCCATTTTGTCCCTGGAGCGATGCCCGCCTCCGGTATTCCAGCTGATTCGTCATAGGTATACGAACAGATGGAGCATATCATTTGTTTCATAGGGTTTCCGCGCCTCCTCACTGATTTTATTTTATCTCTTATCAAGAGAGAATGACGGGTTTACAGATAGGAAAATGATCCGTATTATTGATCCATTCCGCAGCTATAAGCGCTTTCAATCAGCGCACGGTCATTGACCACCGCATCGTAGAAGCGGAAGCCACCGGAAAAGTTATAGGCGGTAAAACCGTTGCCTTCCAGAATGCGGCTGGCGATATAGCTGCGAAGGCCGCTCTGGCAGATCACATACACAGGCTTTCCGGGATCAAGCTCTTCAAGCCGCTGCCGCAACTCATCCACGGGAATATTACGAAAGCCGTCGATATGACCCCGTTTATATTCGCCTGCTGTTCGGGTGTCCAGCAGTGTTACACTGCCGTCCCTGGGAAGCGCATCCGCATTTTTCAGATGCCACTGCTTCAAAATGCCCCGAGCAATATTGTCGATCATAAAACCTGCCATATTGACCGGATCCTTGGCAGAGGAATAGGGCGGCGCATAGGCAAGATCCAGATCCTTCAGCTCCGTGGCCTTCATGCCGACACGGATGGCAGTTGCCAACACATCAATGCGCTTGTCAACACCTGCATAACCGACGATCTGCGCCCCCAGCAGACGGTAGGTCTCCTTTTCAAAGACCACCTTCATAGTCATGACCTTGCCGCCGGGATAGTAACCGGCTTGGCTCATAGGAGACAGCACCACCGTATCCACAGGAAGTCCTGCCTTAAGGGCATTTGTCTCGTTAATGCCGGTGGTGGCTGCGGTCATATCAAAGACCTTTATTATGGAACTGCCTTGGCTGCCTAAGTACCGGCTGTCGCCGCCGCAGATATTGTCAGCAGCGATCCGTCCCTGCTTATTGGCAGGGCCTGCAAGGGCGATCAGTGCATCGTGGCCTGTAACATAGTGCTTTACCTGCACCGCATCGCCTACGGCATAGATATCGGGGATGGAGGTCTCCATCCGGTCATTGACCAGAATGCTGCCCTTCATGCCGAG
>JAZNLC010000090.1:0-5867 GCA_045578895.1 Faecousia sp.
GATCTTCCGGGGTGTTGCTTTATTCTTCTGCAAGGGTGGGGTCAAAGTTTACGATGATGCTTTTGGCGGTGAGGAAGGATACTTCTGTGACCTTGGTGCCGAAGGCATTGACACGAATCAGTACCGGGCAGCTGTCCAGCGGAAGCAGGTCTTCCACCTCTTCGTTGTAATCGATATTGACGGTATTCAGCCAGGGCAGATCTGCCAACGCTTCCACATTCAGCAGCAGATTGTGGTCCATATTGATATTCACAAGCTCGCAATTCTTTTGGAAAGCAGGAAGCGCAGTGATCTGATTGTAAGAAAGATCTAGAATCCGCAGGTGGGGCAGCATCTGCAGACCCTCCATGGCGGTGAGGGCATTGTTGGAAGCGCACAATTCGTTGAGTGTGCTGAGACTGCGCAAGGGGGAGATATCCGCCACATTGTTGTGGGAAATATTCAGCACCTCCATGGCGGTCATACCGTTCAGCTCCGCTACGGAGGCAATCTGGTTATGGTCAGCGACCAGCACCTTCATTCCTGTCATAGCCTGCAGCGGTGCCAGGGATGTGACTGCGTTGTAGGAAATATCCAACTGTTCCAGCTTGGAAAGGCCGGACAGCGCATCAAGTGTATTGACCACATTGTTCGCAAGATTCAGCTGCTTCATACCGGTCATGCCGGAGACAACCGCGATGTTTCTGAGGGTGTTGCTGCTCAGATCCAGATAAGTCAAATTGGTCAGGGGTGCCAGGGACTGGATACCGGACAGCGAGCAGCCGGACAGAGAAAGGCGGGCAAGGCCTGTATGCAGGGCAATGCGCTGCAGATCCTCCTCGGTAAGGCGGATACCGCTCAGATCCAGTTCCTGCAGAAGCTCCAGTTCGTCCAGCACACGCAGGTCGCCTTCGCTACCTTTTTCCACGGTCAGTTTGATCAGCTTGGGCAGATACTTCAGATCTTCATAGCTCTTGGCATCGGCGGGGACAGTGAATTCTGTGACAGACCACAGCTGATTGGTGTAAAGGGGTTCCGTTTCGGTGGCTTCCACAGCGGTGCGGATGGCGGCTTCCATCACGGGATCGGTAAAGCTTACCAACTCCACAACACCCTGGATCATATATCCGCTGACCTGCAGGGGACTGACAAGACCCAGCTCGTTCACTGCCAGGGCATAGATCACCGTTTCACCGGTGGTCAGCTGAAAAGGCTCCTGATAGAGGTCATCTTTTATGGAAGGATAGTCAGCATCGGTGCTGACATACAGGGCAGCACCGTCGCTTTCTACCGTTACGGTGACATACTGCGAGTAGAAGTTGGGCTCCGGTGTCAGGCGGGGAGCCTGGGGACGCAGCGCATCCAGCTCCCGGGCGATGGCATCGTCGCTGATGCCTGCCAGCAGGTTCACGGCATCCAGCAGCTTATCCTGCTGCACAAAGACACTGCTCAATGCGGTGTAAAGCTGGGTAGAGGGATTTTCCCGGATGGCGTTGGTCAGGGTGTACTCAGCCTTGGTGTAATTGCCCATATCCAAATACTGCTGTGCAAGCTCAATGGCCACATCGTCATCTTGGCTGGACTGGTAGTAAGCAATATCATAAATAAAGGCAGAGACCTTGTAATGACCCGATGACTCAAACTTTCTGGCCTGACTCAAAAGGAGTTCCTTCGTAAAGCCGGGGTCATATATCAAAAAGTACCATGCGGCGCAGGCAACAATGGACAATGCCAACACCAGCGGTACGATCACGCGAAGGGCTTTTTTCATAGTATAAGCTCCGTTTCCAATAATCTTTGTTATTATTTGTAATATTATACTGTCAGCGGCAGGTTCTGTCAAGGTCTGCGGCGGATTTGACAGGTCTTTCCGCCTGGATGCAACGGATTTCCGTGGCGGTGCTGTTTTACAATATAGCGGGAGGTGTCATGATGAAGAACGGTTGGAAGGAACTGGTATTGGCTTTTGTACTGGCATGGGGGATGCCTTGGGTGATCATGGCGGTGGCGGAGGTGGTTGTACGGGATGACACAGTGCTTGCGCAAGGGGATGACCGTGCGCAATTATCTGCGGCGCCTGCTGTGACACGGCCATCCACGCAGCAAATCATTTCTGTATGGGACGGTGCGGCGGTAGTGCAGATGCCTCTGAATGATTATCTGACGGGGGTGCTTCTGTGTGAAATGCCCGGTACGTTCCATCCGGAAGCCAAAAAGGCCCAGGCGGTGGTGGCCAGGACCTATGCGTTGCGAAGACTGGGCGGAAGCAATAAACATCCCGGGGTGGTCTGCACCGACAGCAACTGCTGTCAAGGCTATTTGGACCCCGAAGCATTTTCCGACAGAGAGCTGGCCCATGTGGCGAAAAGTGTTGTTGAGGCGACGGAAGGTCAGGTTTTGGTATATGACGGAGAACTGATCGATGCCACTTATTTTTCCTGCTCCGGCGGCATGACAGAGGACGCTGTGGCGGTTTGGGGCAGTGATGTGCCGTACTTGCAAGCGGTGGCAAGTCCCGGTGAGGAGATCGCACAGCACTATACCGATACAGTATTTTTCTCCAGGGCGCAGCTGGAAGCGCGGCTGGGGGTAAAACTCAGAGGAGAGAAATATGTAGGGGCGGCTACTTATACGGAAGGCGGGGGCGTTGCATCCCTTTCTGTGGGCGGTCAGACCTTCCGGGGAACGGAGCTTCGCAGTCTTTTGGGTCTTCGTTCCACCGCATTCGATATGGATGTGACCGCTGACGGGATCACCTTCACCACAAAAGGCTACGGACACCGTGTGGGAATGAGTCAGTACGGAGCCCAGGCTATGGCTTTGCAGGGCAGCACCTATGAGCAGATTTTGGCGCATTACTACCAGGGAACGGAGCTGACAAGATGGAACAGTAAATGATCGTTTATGCGGCGAGCCGCCGCTCCCAATTCGCACCACGTCTTCTACTTGTCGTTCGTGCCTTGCTTTGCCCGGTATCGATTTTGCGGTGGTTTTCGATAGGTTTTTTAGGGGGCTCCCTAAAAATTCTATCGATAATTGCCGCACAAACGATACCGAGCGATGCCCAATGGTGTAATGACAAGTACCGCACCGTGCACGCATTGTCAGCGGGCACTGCCCGCATAAACGATCATTTGGAGCCGTAAGGTGGATTTCTTTTTCTTGCAACGGAATGTGAATTACAGTATAATAAAAGAAAAAGGGGTGTTTTTATGGAACTGCGCATTGACGGCAGAACGATCACAGCTAAGGAGGATCAGACTCTGCTGGAACTGATCCGTGCGCTTGGGTTGGACAGTGACCGACTTTCGCAACGGCCCTTGGCAGCTAAAATCGCTGGCGAGGTCTTTAACCTGAACTATGTTCCCGTGCGCAGCAAAGACAAGGACGCGGATCGTCCTTCGATTCGCAGAGCCATGGCTGCTTCCGGCGGTGTGGCACATCTGCTGCGCTACGGAGATCCCACAGGCCGTGAGGTCTATGTCCGTACTGCCCAGTTTGTGGTGTTTCTCGCGATCCGGCAGCTTTGGCCCAAGGCCCGGGCAAAAATGAACTGTACCCTCGGACCTGCGCTGTACATTCAGGTTGAAAACTGTGCGGTTTTTTCCTCAGATGTACTGAAAGCCCGGATTCGAAAGCTTGTGGAGGGGGATATCCCACTCCTGCGGAGCAGGATCGCCACATCCCAGGCCATCCGGGACTTCTCTGCTCAGGGGGAAGCGGATAAAGCCCGGCTGCTGCAGTGGCGCAAAACAGCCCACTTTGATGTTTACAGCCATGAGGATTTCATGGACTACTATTACGGCGAACTGGCTCCGTCCACTTCTTACCTGCAGGTGTGGGATATTCTGCCTGCGGAGGGTGGATTTTTGTTCCTGTTCCCGGAGGATCAAAATCCGGATACGGTGGCACAGTATAAAGATATGCCCAATTTCTTCGCGGTGTTTAACGAGGGTGAGCGCTGGGGTCAGCTGATGCAGTGCCAAACCGTTGCGGATCTGAATGATCTGGTCACTTCCGGCCGCATCCGGGAGCTGATCCGTGTCAACGAGGCGCTCCATGAAAAGCGCTATTCCCAGGTGGCGGACATGATCTGCCAGCGGGGCGCGAAGGCTGTGATGCTGGCTGGCCCCAGTTCTTCCGGCAAGACCACTTCCGCAAACCGCCTGGGTGTGCAGCTGCGTGTACACGGCAAGCAGCCCATTTTAATGAGTCTTGACGATTACTATGCTGACCGGGATAAGATCGCACCCGGTCCTGACGGCAAGCTGGACCTGGAGCATATCAATACCATTGATGTGGATCTCTTCCGCCAGCATTTGACGCTGCTGCTGGAAGGGAAAGAAGTAGAGATCCCCACTTTTAATTTCAAGACCGGCAAGCGGGAATGGGTAGGCCACAGAATGCGCCTGCAGGAAAACAGTGTGATCATCGTAGAGGGTCTGCACGCGCTGAATCCCGTGATGATCCCGCAGCAGCTGCCCAAAGATCTGATATTCAAGCTCTATGTCAGCCCTCTGATCCCACTGAACCTGGACGATCACAACCGGATCCCCACCAGTTACCTGCGGCTTTTGCGCCGAACGGTGCGGGACTACGAGACCAGAGGCTCTTCCGTACAGCGCACCCTTTCCATGTGGGACAGCGTAAGAAGGGGAGAGAAACACTGGATCTTCCCATTCCAGGAGACAGCCGATGTGATCTTCAACAGTTCCACCCTATATGAGCTTGCGGTGCTGAAAAAGCATATTTATCCGCTGCTCACCGCTGTGCAGCCGGAGGACCCATGCTACGATGAAGTCCGCGCTATGGTCAAGATCCTGAACTTCGTTTTGGAAGCGGATGTGGACGACGAGATCCCGCCCACATCTCTCGTGCGGGAATTCATCGGAGGCAACAGCTTTTATAAATGAGAATTTTCTTGCATCATAGGCTTCCGGGTGTTATAATGTATAAAATTATGTCTATGATTGTTGGAGAAGCTTATGTCACAACCCCAGTACCGTTTGGAGGGCATTGTCCATACCCGCAGTGAGGAAATGGAAGATTTTCAGGGCCCTCTGGATGTCATCTTTCTGCTGCTGAGCAAGAATAAAATTGAAATAAAAGATGTATCCATTACCGCTATTTTAGAGCAGTACCTGGCATATCTGGATGAGATGAAGCGGCTGGATATGGAGATCGCCAGTGAGTTCATCACCATGGCCAGCCACCTGATGCTCATCAAGACCAAGATGCTCCTGTCGGAAGCGGAGCGGGAAGAAGCACAGACGGAACTGGATGTTCTGCGGCAAAGCCTGATTGAGCGGCAGCGAAAGGAAGCCATTGAGCAGATCCGCACTGCTGTGTCCTGGCTGGAACCTCGCAATGAGATCGGACGGGGCATCTTCTGCAAAGAGCCGGAGCCGCTGCGCAAGGACACCACCTACCGTTACCAGCACAAGCCGGAGGATCTTCTGAAGGCGCTGGAAGAGATATCTGAACGCAGTGCCCGACGCCTGCCGCCGCCTACGGTGAACTTCAAGGGCATCGTCGGTAAGGAGCCTTATCCCGTGACCAAGAAGGCGGGGCAGATCATCCGTACCCTGGTGATGCGCGGTGTGGAGCGGCTGAAAAACTTGTTCAAAGGCAACCGCAGCCGGTCGGAGATCGTGGCCACCTTCCTGGCAATTTTGGAGCTGTGCAAAACCGGCTCAGCTACATTGGAGGACGATGTCAACGGTGACAATCCCAATGTAAAGCTTTTGAAAACACCCAAGGAAATGGAGGAGGAAGCAAATGGAACAAACTGAATTGCAGCGGGCGCTGGAAGCCATTCTGTTTGCTTCCGGTGAGCCGGTGGAAATTGCCCGGCTGGCCATGGCGCTGGAAACCGACGAAGGGGATAT
>JAZNLC010000091.1:0-9319 GCA_045578895.1 Faecousia sp.
GGCGTCCATGATCCGCAGCGCATCGGACCATTTCAATATTCCTGTTTGCCTGCACCTGGATCACGCGACGGATTTTTCTATGATCACAAGGGCCATTGATGCAGGCTTCAGCTCCGTTATGTACGACGGCTCCGTCCTGGATTTTGACAACAACGCAAAAAATACCGCCCAGGTGGTAAAGCTCGCACACGCCCACGGCATCACTGTGGAAGCGGAGCTTGGCCATGTGGGTAACGGCAGCGTGGGGTCAATCAGTGAAACCGGCACGGATACCGATCCCGGCGAAAGTCTGACTGTCCCTGAAGAGGTCGCAAGATTTGTGGAGATCACCGATGTGGATGCCCTTGCGGTAGCCATCGGAACTGCCCACGGTGTGTATCAGAAAACGCCGACCCTGCGGATCGACCGGCTGGACGAGATCACCGCCGTCTGTGATCGGCCTCTGGTGCTGCATGGCGGCAGCGGCACACCCGATGATCAGATGCAGAATGCCATCCTCCACGGCATTACCAAGATCAACATCTATTCCGATGTGGTTGCCGCTATGAACAAGGGTTTAAAGGATAAGCTCAATGCCATGGAGAACCCTGCCACCTGGCCTTTCCTGGTGTTCGCCGATGCCCGTTCCATGATGAAGGAAGTTGCCCGGAACAAGCTGCGTATCTTCGGCAGCGCCGGAAGACTGTAAAAGGAGATTACTATGAAAACAAAAGCGGTTCGCCTGTACGGTGAGAATGATGTTCGCCTGGAAGAGTTTGAACTTCCGGAACTGAAGGACGGAGAGATCCTTATCAAGATCATTTCCGACAGCGTATGCATGTCTACATACAAGACCATTAAGCAGGGCGCAAAGCATATCCGTGTTCCCGATGATATCGCGGAAAAACCCGTTATCATCGGCCATGAGTTCTGCGCGGAAATTGTTCAGGTTTCCGACAAGTGGAAAGAGCAGTACCATGTGGGCGACAAAGTGGCTATGCCCCCTGTGCTTTCCTATCTTGGCGGCATGCAGACTGTAGGCTATTCCTTCCAGGAGATTGGCGGTGTTTCCACCTATTCCATCGTGTATGACCACATTGTGGAAAACGGCTATCTGATGAAGCTAAGCAGCGATTGCTTCTTCAAGGGCAGCCTCATTGAGCCTGCCTCCTGCGTGCTCAGAGGCTATAAGGGCAGCCTGCACCTGGATGAAAATATGCAGCCCTATTGCGGCCTGCGCCCCGGCGGAAAGGTGGCCATTCTGGCAGGCTGCGGTCCTATGGGTCTTGTAGCCATCGATATCGCACTGCACGGCAATGTGAAGCCCTCTATGGTGGTGGTAACCGATCTGAGTGTAGAACGGCTGAATCGTGCAAAGCAGATTTTCTCTCCCGAGAAGGCAGCGGAGGACGGCATTCAGCTGGTATTCACCAACGCTACCGAGAAGGACGAACTGCTGGCGATCTCCCAGGGCGGTTTTGATGATGTTTTTGTATACGCACCGGTCCCTGCCGTCGTGGAACTGGGCGATGCTATTTTAGCGTTTGACGGCTGCCTGAATTTCTTTGCCGGTCCTCTGGATAAGAACTTCAGCGCCAACTTCAATTTCTATAATGTCCATTACCAGCAGCACCATGTATCCGGCACCAGCGGAAGCACCATTGAAGACATGCAGGATATTGTAAGCATGATTGGGGAGAAAAAAATCGACCCTGCGGTAATGATCACCCATATCGGCGGTATCGACGCAGCTATCGAGACTACTGTGAATCTGCCTAAGATCCCCGGTGGTAAGAAGTTGATCTATACCCATATTGAGCTGCCTTTGACAGCAATTGATGATTTTGCAGTCTTGGGCGAAACCGATCCCCGGTTTAAGGCCCTTGCCGAACTGGTGGAGCAAAATGGCGGTCTGTGGAATGCTGCGGCTGAAAAGTATCTGCTGGAGAATTTCTGATCTGATACCCATATAATAATATATTGGAGTGAATGATATGAATAACGCGGCATACGTTTTAGGTATTGATATTGGTACCACCGGCGCAAGAGTCGGCATCTTTGATTTGAAAGGCAATCCCGTTGTTTTTTGCAGCGAGAATTTTCCTCTCTATACGCCTGCATCCGGACGCGCGGAGCAGGATGCCAACGATTGGTGGGAAGCAGTGTGCAAAGCTTCCAAAAAGGCCGTTGCAACCGCCAAAATCAATCCGGCAGCTATCCGGGGTATGAGTTTGGACACCACTTGCTGCACAGTTCTGCTGTCCGGTGATGATATGGTTCCTTTGCAGAACGCCATTTTGTGGATGGATGTCCGTGCATCTGAGCAGGCAAAGCGGATCTATCAGTCCGGCCATGACGCGCTGAAATATAACGGCTACGGTATGGTTTCTGCGGAATGCCTGCCCGCCAAGGCTCTTTGGATCAAAGAGAACCAGCCCGAACTTTGGAACAAAGCAACCAGATTCTATGAATGTACCGATTGGCTGACCTACAAGCTTACAGGCAAGTACACCGCCAGTATCAACTGCGCTTCTGCCCGCTGGTATTATAATGCCGCTGAGGGCGGCTACCCTGTTGATTTTTATGCAAAGGTCGGTCTGGAAGACCTGGTGCAGAAGCTTCCGGCGCAGGTCTTGTCCATGGGCGACTTGGTTGGCGGCCTGACCGAAGAAGCAGCCCGGGCTATGGGCTTACAGGCAGGTATTCCAGTTGGCGAAGGCGGTGCGGATGCCTTTGTGGGTGTCATCGGCCTGAATGCGGTACAGCCCGGAAAAATGGCACTGATCACCGGTTCTTCCCATCTGCATGTAGCGCAGGTAGCAAATGAAATCCACACCAAGGGTATTTGGGGCTCCTATCCGGACTGTATCGTTAAAGGATTGCAGATGGTAGAGGGAGGACAAACTTCCACCGGCTCCATCATTGAATGGTTCGTAAATGCCCTTTGCGGAACGGTAAAGGAACAAGCGGCGGCACAAGGTAAGTCCGTTTATGACCTTTTCAATGAAGATGCCGCCAAGCTGCCCGTCGGCGCGGATGGCGTGGTGGCACTGGACTTCTTCCAGGGTAACAGAATGCCCTATGTTGACCCGGATGTGCGGGGTATGTTCTATGGCTTATCTCTGAACCATACACCGGCCCATATGTATCGGGCAATCATTGAGAGTATTTGCTTCGGAACGGAAGCGATTATTGAAGTATTTCGCCGGGCAAACTTCGACCTGAATGAGATCGTCATCTCCGGCGGCGCGGTAAAGAGCCGCTTCTGGATGCAGGTTCACGCGGATGTCAGCAATGTTCCCATTACCGTTCCCAAGGTAACGGAAGGCCCTTGCCTGGGTTCTGCAATCCTGGGCGCGGTGGCAGCGGGAATTTACCCCGATGTTCAAACGGCAGCGGAGAATATGACGTCTGTTGATTATGTGATTGAACCCGATGCGCAGAAGCATGAACAGTATCAGTTCTACTACGAAAAATATAAAGAATTTTACCAATTGGCAAAAGACTGGATGCACCAGGTTACCACATATAACACAAGAAAAGATGGGAGATAATCGTTTTGAAAAAGGTTTTAATTACAGGCGGAAGCGGAGATATTGCGCAGGCCATTAAAGCGCTTTTGGAAGCCAATGGCTACAATGTTTATGCGCCCTCCCGCCATGAAATGGATGTAACGGATTGGGACAGCATTGATAAGACGATGAAAGAATTCGTTCCCGATATTCTGATCAATAATGCGGGTTATGTGGTTCCCTGCTCCATTAAAGAGGCAAGTCTGGAGAACGCAAAAAAGCATATTGACATCAATCTGTCCGGTACGGTTTATTGCACACAGCTGGGCTTCAAGTATAATCAAAACCTTGAGATCATCAATGTAGGTTCTGCTGCCGCCGTTGAAACCCATGCAACCTGGAGTGAATACTGCGCCACCAAGGCAGCGGTGGTTATGGCAACCAAATGCTGGGCAGAAGACGGGATCTATGCGGTGTGCATTTCTCCCGCCAGAACCAAGACCAAGATGAGAAAGAGTCTTTATCCCGATGAGGATCAAAACACCTTGCTGGATCCTGACGATTTTGCCAAGGTCGTGTACAACGCAGTGTGCCATAAGTACCCCTCCGGTACGCACATTGTCGTCAGAAAGCAGAACGTGCAGGACATCCTTGCCCAAACCAAGTGATAAATATGACAGCAGCACCGATTGGAAACAATCGGCGCTGCTTTTTTCGTGCAAGCTATGAAAATGTTCGATAGACTCCGCAAGAGCGACCTGCGATCGCCCGTTATGCCGCTGCGTCTAGCATATTTTCAATAAAAATGCCATATCCGGTAGTGGGGTCGTTCACAAGGACATGGGTAACCGCACCGACTAATTTGCCGTCTTGGATGATGGGTGAGCCGGACACATGTGTGTCAAGTATAGGACAAAGTTTTTCACCATATTTTTTGCTGATCTGCTCGATTTTATACGAAATGCTGCGAAATTTTGCATTCAAACTCATTCAGAAAAGAAATCTATTTTTGTGAAGTGACCATATACAAGCAATAAGTGCATTAGAATCCTGCTTTTCTCAGCTCATCCAACATGCTTGTACGGCGAGGATAGGTCTGTTTCCATTGTTCTGCTATTGCCTGTGCTGCGACCTTTCCATCCGGGTATTTCTTCAACTTCTTTAGTATTTGAATAACCGACCAGTAGGCCTTGCGATTACAAGCGCGATCCATAGCCTGATAAAGATAGGTTTGGTAAACTGCTATGCATCGCTGCGGAAACTCTTTTTTTAGTAAATTCTCATATTGCTCTAAATTATGAATATCGGTGTGAGCTTCAATTCGGGTCATCATCTGCGCATAAAGACCCTCCTGATATAACAGCGGATACATTTGATATTGCATTGTCTTGCTGTCCAACAACTTAGAACGCATATCTTCCCATTCGACAGGGGACAGGATTGATTTCATCTTCTCAACATGTTTCAAATCATCCTGCCGAAAAGAGAACAAATAGTACTCCAATTCTTTTCGCATGGCAGTGTAATCGTGGAGTATTTCATAAATCTCTATGAGCTGCGCACTGTATCTAGCAACCAGTCCGATCTTATCGGCATCCAAAACCTTGCTTTCTTCCAACAGGGCAATGGCGGTTATCCAATCACTGTTACGTTTAGCCTGTGCGATTTCAATTTCCCGAACGGCAGAAAGTTGGTGATACTTCTGCAGATAAGATTTCTGCTCCGTATGGGATGCACCTGTCCATTCCATCCAGCGGATCCGATGTGCGACCAAATCATTAAGACGATAATGGTGTTGCTTACTGTCTACGCATACTTGGATTTGCTTGTCCAAAAAACACAGTAATTCCAGTGCAATCTCTATATTCCACGGAGCGACAAATATGTATTCGTCCAGAAACATCTGGGTCAAATCACCCTTTTGGTATTCCGCACAGAACCAGTGGTACATTTCCTTTTGCCTTTCTGCAGAAGCAAGCTCCAAGATCCTGTTCCAATCACCCATGCAGGAATTAGCAAGCATGTTCAAACCACCATCGGAGTCGTCCATATCCTGCTCCATTCCGGTTTGGAATACCAAACACACCAGTTCAAAGGCATCCATAACAAGTCCATTGTTCAGAAGATCAGGTACACGGTCATATAAGTACTCTGCCAAGGAGCAGCAATAGTCATAGGCTTCCTCGTAACCGATATAACAGTGTCGATCTGCAGCCTCGTCGGTCATTGCTTGCAAGTCAAGTTGCCACTGCTGTTTTTGTAAATGTGGAAGTTGGTTGGTTGCTGTGAGCAGAATCTTCTCCCAAACAAAAGAATCCTCTTGCGCAAACTGAATGAGTAACTGCCGCATTTGTTCTGTGGAGAGCAATTCTACAATCTGCTCAAATGCCGGTTCGGTTTCCTTTTTCGAAAATTTATCATCTGTATCTTCCAAAGCGCACAGCAAAGCAGCAAGATGCTTGCAGGGAGTCCCATCCTCACCATAGGGACAATCGCAGGAAAAATCTTCAATTCGATTCGCTCTTTCATCTAAAGTGACCGACACATGATATATTTCTGTACCCTCAATTTTTGCGGTCACGCTGTTTCCGTGGTAACGGATATCCAGAATATTGCCATCACGATAATAATTTTGCCCACGCTGCCAAATGTGGGGCGGAAACAATTCGCTCCAATGATAATGTGCCATAAATATCCCTCAAAACTGTATATCACAAAGATGCTTTACGGCGTCTTTTAACTCGTCACTAAATTCTTGAATATCAGAAAACGTGATCACTCCGTCGTTTATCAGAGCAGCCAAATCAAAAGCCAAATTCTGCTTTCGCATCTGGATCACAACGCCGTAGCACTTTTTATCCTGATTGATCCGTTTCTCCAGCAACCAAAACTTATCGGAAGGATTCCCATCTCCGGACAGGATATCCATGTATTCCCGGTTCAGACGATCCATGTGGGCTTCCTGCCATGATGCAATTTTTTTGTGGAACAAGATCCAGTCCTGCTTTGAAAATTCTATAGTGATTATCTCCCTTTGCGCATTCTCCTATTGCCAAAAACAAATCATTTATTCTTATCACAGCAACTACGCCCAGATACATTTCTCGGATTTCCAGTTTCTTAGCAATTCTTCTTCTGCGATAATTGCTTCCCATATCGGCAACAAGAGGGCCTTAATGCCATCCACTACATCTGCGAAGGGCATATCGGGGTTGCCCAGTGTTTTGAGGAAATAGCGCCATTTGGCTTGCATATCCGGATCATCTGCAAGTGCCAGAACACGGTCAAAACTGTCCTTTTCATAAGCGGTGCCGCGATTCTGGAGAGTTTCCTGAATTGCTGTTTGGAGTTTCAGTCCGTCGAAGTCAAAAGTGCGGGACAGGTAGTAAATATCGTAAAAGTCTTTCATGCGACCGGTCAGTTCAAAACGCTGCAGGATCGCATCAAACTTCTCTGCGATAGTACTCTCCAGAGAATATGTAAGAATCTCCGGCTTTTCGTAGCCGTCCAGCTGGGTCTGAATATTTCGGCGCTGAGCGTTGGGAACGATTACATCGCCAACCCCAATATCAACATTGAAAGGCACGCGCACGTTCTTTATATATCCGGTGATTTGCGTGCTGACGCCGTGATACTTGCGCTGCACTGCGATAGGCTCGGTCTTACCGGCTTTGAAAGTCACAAAATCATTGCCGGTATCCATTGCCAAAATCTCCGCAATAATTTCGTCCATGCGGGCAAGATCGTTATTCAGACCGCGCATGAGGAAATCCACATCAACAGTAGCACGGCTCTCAAAATTGGTCAGCGTATAGATGAACAAGCCGCCCTTAAGAACAAAATTCTCAGCATACTTGGAGCCGGCCAAACGGCGCAGGAACTCTTCCTGGAAGAAAAGCTGCAGACACTGCTGGTAGCTAATGCCAGAAGCCTTGGCTTTATTTTTCAGTTTTGCAAGAACGGAAGCAGCAATATCTGCCATCACAGCCACACTCCTATCAAATCTTTTACGGCCTTTTTTACACGCAGAGGTCCGGCATATTCCATTAGCTTGGGGATATTCTTGCCGGGGTCATCGATGTACGCGCGAATTGCTTTATTAAAAATCTCTTTGTCCATCTTGTTACGATACCGCAGGCAATCACAGATCACACGATCCTTGTCATATATCCGAACCTCATGCCCATCTACATTGCCTTTCGTAAGGCCCAGTTCCAGAACAGAAGGTTCTACATAGTAAGGCTTCACAAAGGGGTAGTCAATATTGAATCGAGATTTTCCGGAATCTTTGCTAACTGCTAGATGCCACTCACCGGGCGTGCGGTCGCTATACCCATAATAGCGCAGCGCTGTATCCATGCAAAGAATTGCATCCGGGAACAGGCGGATCACGGTGCCGACTTCGCTGAAATCATCGGGACGCACCCATTGGTAATAACCGTACCGAACCTTCTCTACCAAACCTGCCTCGATAAGCTGTTGGACATTTCGATACCGGATTTTTTCCTGTTCCAGATCCTTTGTGCGCATCATGCCGCCATAGTCTTCAAATATATCCTTATAGTGCTGGATATCCATGAGCGCAACTCCTTTCTGACTTTTGACTATTTTGATCAATCGAGCGGATAAACTCGTGCACCTTAATTATAGCCAGTTATACAGAAGAAGTCAACATATCTTTTTATTGTTCTTGTTAATCGAGCGGACAAAGTCGTGTTATCCAAGTTTTGTCTAAACATTTATGAACAAAGATTCCCGATGAAAATGCTGCTTTCTCATCGGGAATCATATGTAGATTATTCTGTTTGCCTGCATACTTTCTTAATCGCTTCATAAATCCATGCTGTTGTGTGCTTTGCTTCCTCTAACAAAGCAGCCCTTTCATCAACAGAGAGCGTCCGGCGGATTCTTTGAGTGTTGCTCTCGTCTAAGTTCTCTTTTCCGAGGGCTTTGATTGCCTGGATCAAAAGGGCAGTTTTGTGGGACATTCCAGATATTTCTTTCGAACTGCAATGCTTGAATTCGATTGCTATAATGCCAAAAGAAAAACTACGGTATGGTCCGTCACTAACATAAGACCAATGGGCTGGCACCTGTGTGGACAGTCCGAGCATATTAAGCGCAGCTGCTCCGGAAGGTGCGATTGTCCAACCGAAATTCCTTGCTAAGGCCATTGCTACATGATGTGGAGAAGGTGCTTCATGTTCCTGCAAAAGTTTGCTGTATGCCGGCTGATAGTACACGCCGCGCATGATGCGCACGAGCTGCTGTGATTTTTCCAGTCGAGATAAGCACTGACGAACGGTATTGATTGGTGCGATGTGAGAAAAATCAGATGCAACAAATACACCCTCTGGCTTTGCTTGGCTGATAATCTCTGAAATCTTTGCATAGCTAGTATCCATACTGCATCCTCCATGTAATGAAAATTATATAGTATTCATTACAGAAGGTCAAGTTGCTATTTCTACAACAAACGCATGAGCTCTTGATGCCAGTGTCTGTATACATCAATGCTCATTACGACCATAGCGATCTCACCGTTCTTAATGATGCTAATCGGTTGATTGTTTTCCAGACAGATTTCAGATACAAAGCTGGTCTTTTTTAAGTCTCGAATTGGGATAGTCATAGGTACAGAGAACTCTTTAGCAAAGTCTAATTTACCATTTACATCGCGGAAACGAAAGTGCTCATTGAAAAAGTCTGCATTCATTATAACAAGCTCCGGTGTTCCATTGCGAGTAACAAAAATTGGTTCGTGATTTTGCAAACAAAACTCACAAATCCCTGTGGTGTCTTTCAGATCGGTCAAGGGTTTAAAGATT
>JAZNLC010000092.1:0-13525 GCA_045578895.1 Faecousia sp.
TTGGTTTCCAGCTTCAGATCAAAGTCGCCCAGCTTATTGACTTTGAATCCGTTGCGCTTGTATTCTTCATAGTTAAAGGCTTCCAGTTCGTCAATGGCCAGCTTGTGGAACTCATAGAAATTATGCCACCATTCATAGCCGCTGCCCAGCTCTGCGTTCAGGTAGGCATCGGCAATATCACAGCCCATGGCAGGAGCCACATAAAAAGCGCCCATAGCCAGCACATTGACACCGTTGCCGGTAATGGCCCGCAACGCCGCGGGAACACTTTCCACAACACCTGCGTGAACATGCGGACATTTGGAAGCCGCGATATGGATTCCCATACCGGTGCCGCAGAACAGCAGCGCCCTTTCAAATTCGCCTTCGGAGATGGCAGCACCAACCCGGAGGCCTACCCGGTGGAACATCAAGTCGGTATCCTTATCGGGGTCAGAATCGGCGGTGACGCCAAGGTCGGTGATCTGCCAACCCTTGGCCCGCAGATGCTCACAGACGGCTTCCTTCAGGGGGTAACCGGCAAAGTCCGCGCCTACTACCAGGTACTTGTCTTTTACGGTTTTCATAATAACAGCTCCTTTACAGCAATTTGTGATAGTAATAAACAGCCATGGCACTCCAGCCGTGACATAAGCTTCCTGCGTCTTCAAAGGCATGCCAGCCGCCCATGGTCTCCCAGAAGGTGGTGGCACCCTGGTCCAGCATATAGCCGCAGCGGTCATCGATATCTCTCAGAACAAAGTCTTTGTACCGTTCCGGGTCTACCAGCAGCAGGGCATCGTAGACAAAGGCGGACATACTGAAAGATGCGGGGGTGACCCAGGCGGTATCATCGCCTGCCGGGATTCGATCACTGACTTTCGTCAAATCACAGAAATCAATGGGAATGTTCTTCACTGGAAAACCGGAATCTTCGCCCGCAAGTACCTGACAGATCACCTTAGCATCTGCTGTATCGGCAACCCCGGTCAGTACCGCCAGGGCGCAGCCTAGCTGGCTGATGTGCGTTTTGGCCGTATCGGTATAGTAAAGACCGTCATGACGGCGGAAGACCTTGCGGATTTGCTGTCGCAGAGGCTGGGCAATGTGGGAAAGATCAAAAGGAAGGCCGGTCATTTCGGAAAGCTTTATCATGGTGTCGATGGCGCGCAGGAAAAGACAGTTAAGTATCAAATCAACAGCACCGGACTTTTGATCGTTGCCCATAAGAAAGCTGCCGGCCCATTCGTAAAAATTCCAGTAAGAATCGCCGGGAATAATGGGCAGCAGACCCCGCTCATGATCGAAATACCGGTAGAAGGTATGCAGCAGACCGCAGAGCTTATCCCAAATTCCCCGCGCCAATGACAGATCACCTGAATAGCTGGTGTATTCCAAAACAGCCTGATACCAGTGCAGGCAGAAAGAGGGAATCACCAGATCGGTACCACTGGGGACGCAGATGGACAGGAAGCCGTCCTCCCGGTTGTCCTGTGCTATCAGCCACAGATTGGCCCGCTGATAATCGGTACCTGCAAAGGCATAGTAGCCGCAAAGCATTTGGTTGCGGCTGTCCATCGTATAAAGGGCTTGCTCCCGCCAGGGACAATCCTCATAATGCTCGTGCATGCAAAGCCGCAGGGTACGGATTGCCGTATTGTAGATCTGCTGCCGCCGGGCAGAGCCTGCGTCAAAGGGAAGCTCGGTTACGGGGTACATGGTAGGACGGATGCCTATATGATGTAGCCGGATGGGTGCTTCACAAAATACTTCCAGATACCGGCAGCCAAGACGGCGGAAGGGATTCATGTAGCGGTTTTCACCGGGGACAGCGCCATATTCTACGCTAAAATCCCGGGTACCGTAGAGCATTGGGTTTTCACCTTCGCCTAGGTGTGTTCCGTATGGGATCAGCCTGGGAACACCGGCATCTGTTAGGTATTCTCCGTAGGCGATGAGGATGGTTTGCTGCGCTTGACTTTCCAAATGCAGATCCAGAAATCCCGTTTCTTCCCGGCCTAGATCCAAAAGAAAATGCGTATCGCCATTGCCACCGATCCTACTGCCGGAGCGCAGGTCTTCTAACTTCAAAAGCGCTACAGGCCGGGGATGCAGTACGGGGGTATATCCTGTGACAATGGAATCATGCCAGGGTGTATCTGCGGCAGCGGCGTTGTAATAGAAGCTTTGGCCCAACTGCTCGGTGATCATTTTATTGCGGTGGGAGGAATAATGGGGATTTCTGCGGCACCGCGTATGCGTACCGGAAGCAGCGGATACGGATTCGGCAACGGTGACCTCGTAGAACAAGCCAGCTTTTCCGGGCAGATATACACTGGAAGGAATGCCGTAGTACCATACAGTGATAAAAATAGTGTTTTTGCCTGCTTGGCAAAAGGCGGTGATATCATGGATATCGGCCACCTTGCAATGGGGGAAGTCCGCATACTGGCCGAAGGCAGCCAGCTGCCCATTCACATACACGGCGTAATTGCTGTCGGAAGAAATGCGGAGTTTGACTGTGCCGCTGCCATAAATAAAACTGTCAGAAAAGTCGGCATATTCGTCTGCTTTTGGTGCGGGATTTTCCCAAATCCAAATGCCTGGAGTTTGCATAAAATGCTCCTTTCCTACGGCCACAGGATATCTGCGGTCATGCCGTCGGGAATGGTATAGCGGAAGACAGGAGTATCTCCCTCATAGTGCCAATGGGTGAAAATCTCGCCCATGGGGGTTTGATAACGCATTTCAAAGCGTCCGATCTCCTTTATAGGATGGGGTTTCAGAATCACATGGGAAAGTCCCGGTGCACAGTCGTTGATACGGATACCACCAAGATATTCAAAGAACCATCCTGTAATTGCGCCCAGGGAGAAGTGGGCCATGCTGATACCGCCATCGGGATCATCCAAACCGTACCAGCTTTCGGAGATGGAGGTCAGGCCGCCTTTGAGCATATCCACCCAGGAGGGGGCAGTAGGCTGGACCAGCAGCTTATATACCACATCGGCATAACCGTAATCCGCAAGGACTTCGGGTAGGAACCGTGTGCCGATAAAGCCTGTTGTCACATGGTAATCCGCTTGCTTTATGTAGGCAATAAGGGTTTCCACCAAAGAGGCTCTGTGTTCTTCGGGCGCGATCCCGAATGCGATGGGCAATACGATGCCGCACTGGCTATGCGCGCTGTAGTCACAGCGGTCAGGCTCCAAATGCCGGCGGTTGAACTCGGCCTTTGCTGCTGCTGCTTTGGTTTTCAGGGTGGCAGCGGTTTCTTCGTCTCCTAAAACAGAAGCAATCTCACCGATTCGATCCAGCATATGGATGTAGTAGCACCCGCTGAAGAACTGTTTTGAGGGACTTGCACCGGTAGGGGACAGCCAGTCGCAGTAGGGGGCGCAGGGCTCTTCCGGCAGGATCATGCCGGGAAATTCCTGCCGCTTTTCTATCAGCTTCAGCATTTCCGGATAGGTTGCCCGCAAAATGCCTTTATCCCCGTAGAAGCGGTAAAGGGTGTAGGGGATCTCGTAGGTCTCATCCTCC
The DNA here is from genome assembly GCA_045578895.1 of Faecousia sp. Lineage (GTDB taxonomy): Bacteria > Bacillota > Clostridia > Oscillospirales > Oscillospiraceae > Faecousia. The sequence goes on from JAZNLC010000092.1 coordinate 3,523, forward strand.
CAGCCATAGGGGCCGGGTTCCATCTTAATGCCGTTGTGAGTCCAGCGGGCGAGAAAATCCGAGCAGTCGGACAAAAGGCAGGCGGTGTGAGAGAAAATTTGACTGTCGCCGTTCCAAAAGTTTTTCTCTCTTGTAGGGCAGTCGGTAGGACCGTTGAAGATATTGTTATACCAGGAACGCCGGGTGGCTTCATATATCCGCATAAGCTCCACGGAGTCGGTATCTATGCTGCCTGCCGGGGTAAGATCGTTGCGAAGCTCCAGGGCCACCAGTTCTTCAAGCTGGTCTTCGCGCTCCAGACCCTCGATCCAAATGTACTGAAAGCCGGTATAGGAGAAACGGCATTCGTAGACTTCTGTATCGCTGCCCTTGGCGGTGTAGACATCCATGTTGCGCAGAAACTGGTTGCTCCTGCCGCCGCTTGCGCAATCACTGGGATAGAAAACGCATACATACGCACCCAATTGCGGTGTGCCGTCTTTATACAAGCGTTCACAGTAGCGGATGAGGATCTTTTGCCCCGGACGCAGGCCTTGCAGCTTGATCCTGGCTCTTCCGGCGATACATTGACCAACATCAAAAAGGGGAGAGCCATCCGCAAGCTTGCCGACCTGCTTGAGGCGGAATTCTGCTGTGGCTTTTACCGGGGGATAATTTTGCTCAATCAAGGTAGCTAAAGCTTCGTTTTTACTTGCTTTTACCGGATAGAACCGGTCTGCCGGATAGTTTGCGGTACACCAACCGTCGATGGCGAGCCGGGCATCGTAGCGTTCTCCGTACTGTAGGTCGTTATCCACCAACGGGGAGGGGGAACAGAGCCAGCTTTCATCAGAGTGGATCTGCTCTTTTCTGCCGTCGGGGTAGGTAAGCTCGATCATGGCCACTAAGGTGGGGATGTGTGCGGTCAGCGTACCCCAGGAATAGCAGTTATAAGAACCGTTGCCGGTGATCATGCCGATCACATTTTCGCCTGTTTTCAAAAAAGGCAGCAGATCAAAGCTTTGGTATTCCTTCCGGTAGTTGGTTCCGAATGGAATGAGCCGGGCATCGCTGATGCGCTGACCGTTGAGGTACGGTTCATAGCAGCCCAAAGCAGATGCGTACAGCGTGGCGCTTATGGGCATTTCCGGCAATGTAAAGGGGCGAATGTAATAGAAGGAGCGGCGCAGAGCGATGGGATGCATCGTATAGACACCCGGGACTTTAGGAACATAGGCATAGGAGTCGGAAGTCAAGGTTTCAAAACCGGCAGGCTCCTGCTCGCTGTCATAGAAATTGACCAGCTGCAGGATCCGGGCATCCGCGTCCAGGTACACTTCTTCCTGCGTTCCGTCTTCATAATACAGCCGGATACCGCCGGTGATGGCGGAGATAAAGCTTTCGTCGCTGCCGGACTGGTAACCACGGATATGCAGATTATTTTCTCCATCACGGATCAGCGCGGTAATATCCGTAAGGGTAAGATGCCGGGTATCAAATGCAAACTGCTGTCCATTGAGCCAGAGATCGAAGAGGTTATCGCACAGGAAGGCTGCTTCCGCCTTTACTACCCTGGCAGTTGGGGTGAAAAGCTTGCAGGCATGAAACCGGGTGTGCGCAAGCGGCCACCAATAGCCGGAGTCAGGGAAGTTTTCCTCTTTGGGACGGTTAAAGGGCGCAATAGCCTCCCCCGACGGAGTCAGTAGTTTGGCCGCAGAAAAATCCTTCTCGGTGATCGTATACTGCTTGTTTTTTGCTGGCACTTCCATCATCCTTTCGGAAATAATCTGTAAGGCTGTTTTAGCATGGAGGGGCCAATTTGTCAATACGGCGTCCGGGAGGTCCAAAGAGGTAGAAAAAGCAAGAGAGAAAGCGCAAGAGGAAGTTGCAATCCTGTAGCCGTATCCGTATAATGGACACAGTGAGTATAGCACGAAATCCAAAAAGTTTACTATAGACAATTTGCGGTTCATTTTGCACTTTCTGCCACAGGAGGAGTTTAAATGGAAGTTCGGCATTTTATATCTGCTGTGAAGCTGATCAATGCTTTGGAGCCGACAATTTATTGTATTGCGGAAGCGGAACTGGATGAAAGCTGGCAGGGAGAAGCCTATTCACTGCCCTACAATCGGATGTACCTGGTGGAAAGCGGAAGAGGAATGCTTGCCATTGATGACGAGGAAGTAGAAATGAGACCCGGTATAGCCTACTTGGTACCTGCGGGAGCACCGTTGCGATACCGCTGCAACGGATATATGAAAAAGACCTTCCTGCACTTTAATTTGCTGCGGCCGGACCAATATGACATTATGGACGGGGTTGGGAAGATCTGCCAGGTGCCACTTCCACCACAGCTGCACAGGCAGCTTTGCCGCGGCGGAAGCAGCAATACCCTCGCCCATCATTTGCTGGTAAAGCAAAGCGTTTATGAACTGTTATGGCTGTTTTTGGAGCAATACTCTTTGGGAGCGGAAACAATGCCCAACTACAGCACCCATGTGGCTCAAACTATTACCTATATCCGCACACATTTATCGGCAACGCTACGGGTAGAGGACCTGGCAAAACGGCAGTTTGTATCCCGCAGCTATTTGGCAGAGATATTTCGTAAAGAGGTGGGGGTATCCATTGGTCAATATATAGATGATCAAATTATGAGAGCTGCGTTGCTGCGGCTGAACAAGACCGGTGACAGTATCCAGGATATCAGCCGGGGTTTAGGCTTTGGGGATCAGTGCTATTTCGCCCGCTGGTTTAAAAAAGCACAGGGAGTCACGCCTACCCAGCATAGAAAGCGAAGTCAAATATGACCGCCGGTTTATTCTTCTTGCATATCATATTAAAATTCGGTATAATGAAACGAGATAGAGAAGGAGGCGTTACCGTTGGCAAAGCTTTATTTTAAGTACGGCGCTATGGGCTCCAGCAAGACGGCCCAGGCGCTGATCACCAAGTATAATTACGAAGAAAACGATATGAAGGTCTGGCTCATCAAGCCCAGCGCCGACACTCGCGATGGCGCACAGATCCTGCGCAGCCGTATCGGCTTGCAGGCATCGGTAGAGGTGATGATTCCCGACCGGGATATTTATGAGGCATACGCACGGGAACATGACGGCAACTGCCACGCGGTGATTGTGGACGAATGCCAGTTTATGACCGAGGAGCAGATCGACCAGCTGCGGGCCATCGTGGATGATTTCAATGTGCCGGTGCTGTGCTTCGGCCTGCGTACCGACTTCCAGACCAAGCTATTCCCCGGCAGCCGCCGGCTGATGGAAGTGGCGGATACGATCCAGGAGATCAAGACTATCTGCGATTGCTCTGCCAAGGCCACCGTCAATGCCCGCATCGACAGCGACGGTTATATCGTTACCGAGGGCGCGCAGGTTGTGTTGGGCGGCAATGACAGCTACATTGCTATGTGCCACCGCTGCTGGATCAAGGGCATTAAAGAACATAAGAAAATCAAATTGCACGGACAAAAATGAACTGCTTTCACGGCGGGAGCAAGCCCCCGCCCTACAATCAGAATAAGGAGAAAACATTATGGAACTGAAAGACATTCTCGCCAAGTGTGATCACACCCTGCTGGCTCAGACCTCCACCTGGGAAGAAATTCGGGCTATCTGCGATGACGGTATGAAGTACAGCACCGCTTCCGTCTGTATTCCCGCTTCTTTTGTAAAGCAGGCGAAGGAATATGTGGGCAGCAAGCTGGCTATCTGCACCGTTATTGGCTTCCCCAACGGCTATGCCACCACCGCAGCCAAGTGCTTCATGGCGCACGATGCAGTATCCAACGGCGCTGACGAGGTGGATATGGTCATCAATATCGGCTGGGCCAAGGAAGGCAAGTGGGCTGAGATCACCGAAGAGATCCGCCAGATCAAGGGCCATTGTATGGGCCGTATTCTGAAGGTCATCATCGAGACCTGCCTGCTGACTGATGAGGAGAAGATCGCTCTTTGCAAGTGCGTTTCCGACAGCGGCGCTGATTATATCAAAACCTCCACCGGTTTCAGCAAGGCCGGCGCCACCTTCGCAGATGTGGAACTCTTTGCCAAGCATGTTGCGCCTCACGTAAAGATCAAGGCCGCAGGCGGCATTTCCAGCATCGAAGATGCTGAGAAATTTATCGCCCTGGGCGCTGACCGTCTGGGCACCAGCCGTATCGTCAAGATCGCCAAGGGCCTGGAAAACGACGGAACATACTAATTTTGAAGGAGAATGACAATGGCTGAATTTGCAGTTACTCCCCATATCAATGTTCAAAATGATATCGGCTTCGGCAAGACGGTGCTGATGCCCGGTGACCCCCTGCGGGCCAAGTTTATCGCGGAGAACTTCTTTGAAAATCCTGTGCTGGTGAACAATGTTCGTGGTGTCAACGGCTACACTGGCTATTACAAGGGCGTGAAGGTGTCCGTTATGGCTTCCGGCATGGGCATGCCCGCCATCGGTATTTACTCCCACGAGCTGTTTAATTTCTTCGGTGTTGAGAATATTATCCGCGTAGGTTCTGCCGGCTCTATTCAGGATCATATCAATCTGTATGACATCGTGCTGGCACAGGGTGCCTGCACCGACTCCAATTGGGCCAACCAGTTCCATCTGCCCGGAACCTTCGCCCCCATCGCTTCTTATGAGCTGCTGAGCGAGGCAGTCAAGGCTTGCGAAGCAAACGGTGCCACCTACCATGTGGGCAATGTGAATTCCTCCGATGTGTTCTACGGCGACCATGTGGATGTTCCCGAAGGCCTTGACAGTGTCTACGGCCTGAAGAAGATGGGCGTTATGGCGCTGGAAATGGAAGCGGCTGCTCTGTATATGAACGCAGCCCGTTACGGTAAGCGGGGTCTGTGCATCTGCACTATTTCCGATCATGTTCTCAAAGGTGTGGAGACCACCGCGCAGGAGCGCCAGACCGCCTTCACCCAGATGATGAAGGTGGCGCTGGATGTAGCGGTCGCCATGGAAAATAAGTAATTCACATCCTGCGCCTCAGAGAGGAGCGAGTTTATGAAACGCGTATTTTTAATTGTTTTGGATTCTTTCGGAATCGGTGCCATGCCCGACTCTGAAAAGTTCGGGGATGTGGGTGTCAATACACTGGCTGCCTGCGCCAATTCTTCCAAACTGAACATTCCCAATATGATTGCCGCCGGTCTAGGTAATATCGACGGCATCTCCTGCCTGCCCAAGGCAGAAAATCCTGTGGGTGCGGTGGCCCGGCTGACAGAAGCCTCCATGGGTAAAGACACCACTATCGGTCACTGGGAGATTGGCGGTATCGTGTCCGGTGATCCGCTTCCTACCTATCCCAATGGTTTCCCCCAGGAAGTGCTGGATGCCTTTGAAAAAGCTACCGGCCGTGGTGTTCTGTGTAATCTGCCTTACTCCGGTACCGATGTGATCCGGGATTACGGCCAGGAGCAGCTGGACACCGGCAAGTGGATCGTTTATACTTCTGCGGACTCTGTGTTTCAGCTGGCAGCCCATGAGGAATTGATTCCGTTAGAGGAATTGTACGATGCCTGCCATAAGGCAAGAGAGATCCTGAAGGGCAAGCACGGGGTAGGCCGCGTCATTGCCCGCCCCTTTGTGGGTGACAGTGTCAACGGTTTTCAGCGTACTGCCAACCGCCATGACTATTCTTTGGAGCCGCCGGCAAAGACGCTGCTGGATGCAGTGAAGGAAGCGGGCCTTGCTTCCATCGGTGTTGGCAAGATATACGACATCTTTGCCGGACGGGGAACCACCGAGCATGTGTACAACAAGAGCAATGCCAACGGCATGGAGCACGCCGTAAATTATGCGAAGCAGGACTTTACCGGTTTGTGCTTTGTGAATTTGGTGGACTTTGATATGCAGTTCGGTCATCGCCGGGATATTGATGGCTATGCAAATGCCCTCAGTGAGTTCGATGCCTGGCTGGGCGAGTTTATGAAGCAGATGGGCGATGAGGATGTGGTGATGATCACCGCTGATCACGGCTGCGATCCTGCATATACTGCCACCACAGACCATACCCGTGAGTATGTGCCGCTGCTGGTGTTGGGTAAGGGTGTTAAGCCTGTGAATCTAGGTACCCGCAAGACCTTTGCGGATATCGCCGCAACGGTAGCCGACATGCTGAATGTGCAATTGGAGACTCCCGGTGAGAGCTTTGTCCAGGAGGTGCTGGCATGAGTCCTGAGAAGCTTGTGGAGATGGCAATCGAAGCCATGAATCATGCCTATGTGCCTTATTCCGGCTACAAGGTAGGCGCTGCGCTGCTGTGCAAAGACGGCAGTGTGTACTGTGGCTGCAATATCGAAAATGCGGCGTATAGCCCCACAAACTGCGCGGAACGCACTGCGTTTTTTAAGGCGGTGTATGACGGCCACCGGGAGTTTGCCGCCATCGCGGTCTGCGGTGGTAAGGATGGTGTGATCACCGGCGCGTTCCCGCCCTGCGGTGTCTGCCGCCAGGTGATGCGGGAATTCTGTGAGGATGACTTTATCATCTATATGGTTGGCCCTAACGGAAACTATGAAAGCCTGACACTGGAACAGCTTCTGCCCCACAGTTTCAGCGCAAAAAAACACATGAATTAAAGAAAAAAGGTCAAAAAGATTGTACCTTTTTGACAATCTTTCCAAAAACAGTTGATTTTTCCTTTTATATGTGCGAGAATGATATCCGGTGCAGAAACGCACCGGATATCACTTTATGGAGGAAATAGAAATGAAGAAACTCATTGCACTGCTGCTGGCTTGCTTTATGCTGGTCGGCATGCTGGCTGCTTGCGGTTCTGCCAACGAAGGCGTTACCAATGCAGATTCCATCGCAGACGAAATGACTTCCAAGGACGGCAAGTACCAGGTCGCTTTCATCACCGACGTTGGTCAGCTGAAGGACAAGTCCTTCAACCAGGGTACCTACGACGGCGTTAAGCTGTACGCTGCTGCCAATGGCAAGTCCTACAAGTACTATCAGCCCGCTAACGGCGATGCCGCTACCGACGAGGACCGCATCAACGCTATGAAGCTGGCTTGCGAAAACGGCGCTGAGGTCGTTGTTGCTGCAGGTTTCATGCAGGAAGGCGCTCTGAAGGCTGCTGCTGAGGCTTATCCCAATGTCCACTTCGTCTTCATCGACGGCTATCCCATCGGCTTTGACAACGTTGCTGGTATCTCCTTCCAGGAAGAGCAGTCCGGCTATCTGGCTGGCTACGCTACCGTTATGGAAGGCTACACCAAGCTGGGCTTCATGGGCGGTGGCGGCGGCACCAACCCCGCTTGCCAGCGTTTCGGCTACGGCTTCGCACAGGGTGCTGAGGCTGCTGCTGCCAAGAAGGGCGTAAAGGTTGACCTGAACTACTCCTGGGCTTACGGCGCTTCTTTCGGCGCTTCTCCCGAACTGCAGGCTATGGCTACCGGCTGGTATCAGAACGGTACTGAGGTCATCTTCGCTTGCGGCGGTTCCATGTTCGCTTCCGTTGCTGCTGCTGCTTCCGCTGAGGACGCAAAGGTTGTCGGCGTTGACGTTGACCAGTCCTTCGAGTCTTCCACCGTTATCACTTCCGCAATGAAGGGCCTGGCTGACGCTACCGTATGGGCTATCGCTAAGCACTACGATAACAAGTGGAGCGAGATCGGCGGCAAGGGCACTGCTCTGGGTGCTAAGGACAACGCTGTTGGCCTGCCCACCGCTACCTGGTCCCTGCAGAACTGGAAGGTCTCCGACTACGAGGCTCTGTTTGCAGACATCGTTGCCGGTAAGGTTACCATCTCCAGCGATCTGGTTCTGTTCCCCGAGAACACCGCCAACGTTACTGTGACCTACGTCGAGTAATTTCTACACAAATGAAAAGAGGAAGGCTTCGGCCTTCCTCTTTTTGGCTAAAAAGAAACCCTGCGGTTTTAACCGCAGGGTTATTTGTGTTACGCGGGAACAGATTCCTTGACGATCACAAAACCTTCCACCAGATTGGCGGATTCCAGATGGCCTTCAATGGCTACCTGCCGCTCCATCAGGTCGGTGAGGATTACGCAGCCGTCTTTGCACTCGATGTGCATCACATTGCGCATCACGATGGCTTCCGGCTCCATCTTGTTCTTATAAACGGTAGAAAGACACATAACAGTTCTCCTTATTTCAGGCTGGTCAGCACCAAAGACAGGCGCATGTTGCCCTTTTCAAAGTCGGATACAGCGGCCATGACCTGCTCATAGGCGGCATGGCTGCCGGCCTTTTCCAGCTGGATGGCCAGATCAGCCAGTTCTTTTGCATGGGCAGCATTGTGACCCACCATATACTGCATCAGTGCCAGCAGCTCTTCCATGGGAGTATGGCTGCAGGCGGACGCGCAGCTGTGGCAATCGTGATTGCACTCATGAGAATGGTCATGGGTATGACCGTGCTCATGCAGATGAACATGGGAGTGGGGATGCTCGTGGTCATGTGTGTGGCTGTGGGTATGCTCGTGCGTATGGGCGACACCGTTGTGGGTGTGCTCGTGGGTATGTGCATGGTCATGGCTGTGACCGTGACCGCCTACATGGTCGTGATCAATGTGCATAGGGATATCTCCTTCATTTTTTTCTTTTATTATACCCGGAAAGAGACCCAGTGTCAAAGAAAATCTATGGATTACTCCGTGGGCGTGTATGTAAAGGAGAGGACATCGCCGGTTTTGTTATCGGTGACAATGGTTACCGTAGCGATACGCTGCAGGGTCTCGTCCTTGGAAGCGGGGGTCTTCTTATAGCTCCACATCTGATCGGTGATGGAATTGCCCTCTTTGGCCTGGTACAAAGCCACATCATAGGTGGTTTCGGATCCAAAGAAGGGTTTCTTGGCATACTCGATCACGGCAACGGTGTCGTCCGCGGACACGCTGATTTCCTGATCAACGATGATGTCATGTACCAGATGGTTGTATTCGATGACTTCCTCGGCGGAGTAATCCTTGGTGACGGAGTTGTTGTTATAGTAGTAGTTCAGGTAACCAACGGCACTGCCTGCGCCGATGACCAGCAGCAGAGCCAGGGCGGCGATCTGCTTCTTGGTGAAGTCCAGGCCGGTGCTGCCGCCGTAGGTCAGCTTTGCCCGGGAGGTGATGGGGATCAGCACCTTCAAAAACAGGGTGATAACCACGGACTCAATGGGAAAGAAAAACAGATTCTTGAAAAGACGGGCCATAGTCATGATACCCATGATGGAATCTTTGGCCTTGTCGGGGTTGCCCATGTATGTATACTGCCATGCGAAAATGAACTGCTGCAGAACCACATTGACAACGAAGCAGATCAGGAACCGGGCGATGATCACACGGGTGGCAGAAGGCTTGGCCCGGTACAGGCACAGGGCGTAGAACATGGTGCCGGCGATCTCGGTCAGCATAAAGGGCAGGAAATAGTCGCCGGTGGGGAAGATCATGAAGCCGATGGTATCGGAGATCATAGCCGCGGGGATCGCAAGCACAGGCCCGAAGATCATGGCACCCAGGGCGGTTGCCAGGGTAGCGGTCTGGATCGCCATCTGGGGTCCAATGTAGATGGCGAAGGGCTTCAGAGCAATGCGCAGGGCGATCATCAGTGCGGTGACCACCAGCATTTTGATATCCTTCAGTTCGGCAGCGGCATCACGCCAGTAAGCCTTGGAGAAAGGATGAGGGTAGAGTGCAGTGGATTTTTGGATTCTTGCCATAATAAAAACCTCCTGAATTCGGCAGATGGTTGGCTGAAACGACCCGAATCAACAAAAAATCCCCTGCGCAAAAGCACAAGGGAGTGTGGATACAGGGTATAATCGTATCAGCCCACATTCGTCGGACTGAGTACACCCAACAAAATGGAGGTGATCCAATTTTGGGCAGCGGGTGCGGAAATCTCATCGCGGACAATGTCCTTCGTCTGCCACACAACTCCCCATTCCGGCAGCACCTCCCGCGAGGTTTCCTACTCTGTTCGTGGTTATCATACACGAAAAGAAAGAAAATGTAAATCCCCTTTTTCAAATTTTGCCGCTATTTACA
>JAZNLC010000093.1:0-8479 GCA_045578895.1 Faecousia sp.
CTGGAGCAGGACGGTATCCGCCTGGACTATTTAGATAACGACGATGACATTCCTGAGATCGCCTGCGATCCCAAACGGCTGCGGCAGGTATTTCTGAATATATTGGACAATGCCGCCAAACACGGCGGTGAAGGTAAGCGGATCGAAGCATCCATGTGCTATGAGGATGATATGGTGATCGTCCGTATCCGGGATTTCGGACCTGGCATCCCGGAAGATGAGATCCCTCTTGTGAAAAAGAAATTTTATAAGGGCAGCTCCAAAGCCCGTGGATCGGGCATCGGTCTTGCGGTTTGCGATGAGATCGTACAGATGCATGGCGGTGAGCTGCTGCTGAGTAACGCCGACGGCGGCGGTACACTTGTAACCGTGAAGCTGCCTGCGGCTCAGTAGGAAAGGAACACTATGGCAAAGACAAATCAGCAGCCATGCTGCGAGAAATTCAGAACAATGATCGGTGGACAGGCCCTGATCGAAGGCATTATGATGCGCGGCCCGGAAAAAGATGCAACGGTTGTGCGTACTCCTGAAGGTCTTAAGGTCGATGTGAAACCCCGCACTGTAAGACCCAAGAAGTCTGTGTTGACTTGGCCGCTGATCCGTGGCGTAGTTAATTTCTTCGATTCTCAGGTCGTGGGTGTGAAGGCGCTGCTCCATTCCGCGGACTTATCGCCCGAAGAAACGGAAGAACCGTCAAAGCTGGATCTTTGGCTGGAAAAAAAGCTGGGTAATGAGAAATTCCAAAAGATGGTCATTGGCCTGGCGGTTGCTATGGGTTTGGGCATGTCCGTTCTGCTGTTTTTCTTACTGCCGATGCTGGTGAGCAACTTCTTTGACCGTTGGATTGAAAATACGTTGATTCTGCACTTACTGGAAGGCTTGGTGCGTATGGCAATCTTTATGGGCTACCTGCTTTTGGTATCCCGTATGCAGGAGATGAAGCGGGTTTTTTCTTACCACGGCGCAGAGCATAAGACTATCCGCTGTTATGAAGCGGGTCTGCCCCTGACTGTGGAAAATGTCCGCGTTCAGACGCGGATGCATCCACGCTGTGGTACCAGTTTTCTACTGGTGGTCATGATTATCTCAATTCTGGTGTTCTCTGTAGCATCTTCCGTTTTGCTGTCGGCAGTGCCTGCACTGGCAGCTATGAAGGGCACTTTTCTCTATAAGCTGACCATGATCGTGTTCAAGCTGCTTCTGCTGCCCGTTGTAGTGGCATTCAGCTATGAGATCAACCGTTGGGTCGGTAAGCATGATAACGGCTTTACCCGGCTTCTGACAGCCCCGGGTATGTGGATGCAGAACTTTACCACAAACGAACCCGATGACAGCATGATAGAAGTGGGTATTGCAGCTTTGCAGGCAGTGCTTCCTGAGAAAGAGGGGGCAGACCTGTGGTAAAGCGGCTGTCCGAACTGTATTTGGATGCGCGAAAAGCGATCATGCAGAGTGAAGACCCCCAAAGCGCCAGCTTGATGGCAAGAAATCTGATCTGCCACTTTACCGGCAGGACCCAGGAACAGCTTCTTGCTGACCGGGAGAACTATGTGGGTGAAGATGTTTGCACCCAGGTGGAAAGTGCCGTGCAGCGTTTGATGGACGGTGAGCCGCTGGCCTACATCCTGCAGGAGTGGGATTTTTACGGTATGCAGCTGCACGTGAATCCCAATGTACTGATCCCCAGAGACGATACCTGTGCGGTCACTGCGTTGGCTATCAAAAAGGCGCTGTTTTTGAATCACGATCCGAGAATTTTAGATCTTTGCACCGGCTCCGGCTGTATTGGTCTGGCTGTCGCTCACAGAGTCAAGGACGCACGGGTCACACTGGCGGATGTCAGCCAGGAAGCGCTGGCTGTTGCAAGAAGAAACGCGGTGACACAGAAACTTTCGGGCAGAGTCTCCTGCGTTTATGCGGACGCACTGGCAGAGCCTGCGCCCTTCCTTGGGAAATTTGATATGATCATTTCCAACCCGCCCTACATTACAGCAAGTGAGATGCTGGAACTGCCGGACAGTGTAAAAAATTACGAGCCGCATCTGGCTTTGTATGGTGGCGAAGATGGGTTGGACTTCTACCGGTCCATCGCAACCAAATACCGCAGCGCACTGCGGCCTAACGGCTACCTTTGCTTTGAGTTTGGCGCAGGGCAAGGGGATGCAGTGTGTGAAATTTTGGAGATGAACGGATATACCATTTTGGAGAGAACCAGAGACTATAACGATAGAGAACGGGCGGTAATTGCCCAGTACAGCAGGAAGGAAGACTGATTATGGCTACAAAGAAAACGACTTTTGAATCCCCCGCACCCGCGACTGACCGCAAGAAAGCACTGCAGACCGCTCTTGCACAGATCGAGAAGAGCTATGGTAAGGGTACGGTTATGCGTCTGGGCGATCGCCCGGATATGAATGTGGAAGCAATTCCCACCGGTTCTTTGGCACTGGATGCCGCACTGGGTATCGGCGGTGTTCCCAAGGGTCGTATTATTGAAATCTACGGACCGGAATCTTCCGGTAAGACTACCTTGGCACTGCACATTTTGGCTGAGTGCCAAAAGCAAGGCGGTGAAGTCGCATTTGTGGATGCAGAGCATGCCCTGGATCCTGTATATGCTGCTGCTTTGGGTGTGGATACCGACAATATGCTGGTTTCCCAGCCTGACACCGGTGAGCAGGCTTTGGAGATCACCGACGCGCTGGTCCGCAGCGGCGCGGTAGATGCCGTTGTCGTGGACTCCGTGGCCGCACTGACGCCCCGTGCTGAGATCGAAGGTGAAATGGGCGATACCTTTGTGGGCCTTCAGGCAAGACTTATGTCTCAGGCACTGCGTAAACTGGCAGGTACCATTTCCAAGACCAACTGCGTGGTTATCTTTATTAACCAGCTGCGCATGAAGATCGGTGTTATGTACGGTAACCCGGAAACCACCACCGGCGGTAACGCACTGAAGTTCTATTCTTCTGTCCGTCTGGATGTCCGCCGTGTGGAATCCATTAAAGAGGGCGGCAATGTGATCGGCAACAAGACCCGTGTCAAGGTCGTCAAGAATAAGGTTGCGCCTCCGTTCCGGGAAGCGATCTTTGATATTATGTACGGCCAGGGCATCAGTAAATGGGGCGAATTGGTTGACCTTGCTGTGCAAATGGATGTTGTGCAGAAGAGTGGCAGCTGGTTCAGCATGGGCGATGAACGCATTGGTCAGGGCAAGGACAGCGTGAAGACTTATCTGATGGCTAACCCGGATATTGCGGAAACTGTGGAGGCCAAGGTTCGTGAGAATCTTCTTAAGCAGGCTTCTGCCGCACCCAAGGCACCCGCTAAGGCTGCTGACCGCGGTGTAGCCATCAGTGCCGACGATTTTGACGATGAGGATTGATGCTATATCTCCCAAGGCTGACCGGGCGGGCAGATATCGGATCACTTTTTCCGATGGCAGCACGATGCGGCTTTACCGTCAAACGGTAGAAGATTTCGGCTTGTTTGCCGGACTGGAAATGTCGGAGGATGAGATATCCCGTCTTCGAACCGCTGCGGGGCAGATGTCTGCAAAAATGCGCGCGGTGCGAATCGTTGCTGCTTCCAATGTGTCCAAGTCCGATCTGGAGAGGCGGCTGATCCGTAAGGGAGAATCCCCAAATCAGGCAAAAGAAGCTGTAAAATGGATGGAGGATCTGAACCTGGTGGATGACAAGGTCACTGCTGAGCAGACCGTTCAGCACTGCATCCGGCATGGATACGGCAAAGCAAGAGCAAAGCAGGCACTGTATGAAAAGCAGATCCCGAGGGAACTGTGGGATGCGGTTCTTGCGGATTATCCGGATCAAACAGACAGCATTACGGAGTTTCTGCGCATCCGACTAGAGGACAGTCGAAGTGAGCGGGACATAAAAAGAGCCATGGATGCCTTAGTGCGCCGTGGACACAGCTATTCACAGATCCGCCAGGCCCTTCGAAACCTGGAATTGGATACAGATGATTTCCCGGAGGAAACCTAAATGGCGAATATCGGTTTTATTTCTCTTGGCTGCGCCAAGAACCAGGTGGACTGCGAGCGGATGATGTACCGCCTCCAGGAAGCCGGACATACTGTCTGCCCTGATGTGGTAGGCTGTGACGCTGTGGTGATCAATACCTGCGGCTTTATCGACTCTGCAAAGGCAGAGGCCATAGACAATATTATTCAGATGGGTCAACTGAAGCAGGACGGCCATATTGGCAAGATTCTGGTTACCGGCTGTCTGTCTCAGCGCTATCAGGAGGAAATCCTGGCAGAGATGCCGGAAGTAGACGGTGTTTTAGGTACCGGCAGCTATACTAAGATCGTAGAAGCTGTGGAGGAGATCCTTGCGGACAACCAGGTGGCTGATTTTGACTCCATCGATCTGCCGGAAGAAGAGACAGGCCGTGTGGTAACAACACCGGAACATTATGCTTACATCAAGATCGCAGAAGGCTGTGATAACCGCTGCTCTTACTGCATCATACCTTATCTGCGTGGGAAATTCCGCAGCCGCCAGCTGGATGATGTGCTGTATGAAGCCCGGATGCTGGCTGAAAGCGGTGTGAAAGAATTGATCGTGGTCGCGCAGGATACCAGCCGCTACGGGACCGATTTCCCGGAACATAAACGCCTGCTGGCAACATTGCTGCGGGAGCTGTGTAAGATTGAAAAGCTGCATTGGATTCGCGTCCACTATCTGTATCCCGATGAAATCGACGATGAACTGATTGATACCATTGCCAGCGAACCGAAGATTGTAAAATATTTAGATATTCCTATCCAGCACTGTAATGATAAGGTGCTGAAGCTGATGAACCGCCGTGGTGATTATGCCTATCTGTGCGACCTGTTCCAAAAGCTGAAGGAGCGGATTCCCGGTGTTGTGCTGCGTACCAGCGTCATCACCGGATTGCCCGGTGAGGGTGAAGAGGAATTCCTGCAGCTGTGCGAGTTTCTGAAGGAACAACGCTTGGTTCGCACCGGTGCTTTTGTGTTCTCTCCTGAAGAGGGAACACCTGCTGCCGACATGGAAAGAGTGGATACCGATACCGCCGCTGACCGGGCGGAAATGATCCAGGCAATCCAAGCGCAGATCATGGATGACTACAGCGCGTCGCTGATCGGTCAAACAATGGAAGTTTTGGTGGACGGCTTTGACGAGGAATATGAGCAATTCTTTGGCAGAACCTTTGCGGATTCTCCCGAGATAGACAGCCGTGTTTGGATCGCTTCGGAAGAAGCTTTGACAGAAGGCCAGTTTGTCAATGTCTGCATTGACGGCGTCGTTGACGGTGAGCTTTCCGGTTACATTGTGGAGGGGTAAATATGACAACTGCAAGTAAAATTACGCTTATCCGCGTACTGTTTATTCCCCTATATATGTTCTTCATGCATATGAGCGGCGGTGATGCCAATATGTGGATGTGGCTGGCACTGGGGGTATTTATCCTTGCCAGTATCACAGACTATATTGACGGCTATATCGCAAGAAAATATCAGCAGGTAAGTGATTTCGGAAAATTCTTGGATCCGCTGGCTGACAAGCTTTTGGTGCTTTCTGCCATGGCGATGCTGTGCCAGTGGGATCGGTTGGCCGCCTGGGCGTTGATGATCGTGCTGACCCGTGAATTTGCTGTTACCGGGCTGCGTTTGGTAGCCGTTGGCAAGGGCAAGGTGATTGCTGCCGGTTGGAGCGGCAAAGTCAAAACAGCCAGCACCATGATCGGTCTGTGTGTGTTGATGGCATTTCCCACGTTTCCGTGGCTTGACAGAGCGGTCATGTTTGTGATCGTGGCAACGACTGTATATTCCGGTATCGAGTATTTTGTCCAAAATTGGAAATGTCTTTGGGATTAACAAACGGGCGTGCCGAAAACGGCACGCCGGTTTTATGAGGTGTAACATATGAACGAAAAGGAAATCGGCGAGATCCGGCGCAGAGTACGCCGTGAGCGCAGTAATATGACAGCTATCTACGGATGCTTTGTGAACGATCAAAAGGAGATCATTACGGAGTACCGACAATCTGCCGCTATGATGTCGGAAAATGAGGCGGACCGGTATTTTGGATTAATGAGACGCACACTGTCCGGTACGGTCGGCAAGAATTTGATCGATATCACCTTCCGTACAGCACAGGTGGCCGGCAGCCCGGAGCACCAGTTGCTGATGGATCTGAGACAGAGTGCTTTGAAGGATGATGCGCTCCGTATGCAGCTCTATAAAAAGATCATCGATTCTGTGCGCATGGATGACAGTTATTTGATTCTCATCGGTTGCGACAGCTATGATGTACCTTTTAAGAGTAAGGACGATGTGACCCAGGCGGATAACTCCGGCGAGGTCTATACATATCTGCTGTGCGCGGTTTGCCCTGTAAAGCAGACAAAACCCAATCTGCACTATGTAGCGGAAAATAAGGTGTTCCACGATGGCGGTATTACCCAAGTAGCCCAGGCTCCTGCGTTGGGTTTCTTGTTCCCGGCTTTTGATAACCGGGCGACGAATATCTACAATGCTCTGTTCTATACCCGTGACAGTGCTCAGGGCCACGAGACTTTGATCGATGCGCTGTTTCAGGTCAGTGCGCCGAAGCCTGCTGCCGAGCAGAAGAAGAGCTTTGAAGCGTTGCTGACTGCCAGCTTGAGTGATGAGTGCAGCATGGAGGTGGTGCAGAATGTCCACGACCAGTTGCGCCAGTGTATTGAGATGCACAAGGAAGCAAAGGTAGCAGAACCGCTGATGGTATCCAAGGAACAGGTGAAAACCGCATTGGAAGAATCCGGTGTTTCTGAATCCCGCATCGCGAAATTCAGCATTGATTATGATGAGACTTTCGGATTTGAAGCGGAGCTGCATCCGAAGAACATCATCGATAATAAGAAATTCGAAATTCACACCCCGGATGTCTCCATCAAGGTATCTCCCGACAGAAGCGATCTGATCGAGACCCGTGTCATCGGCGGTGTGAAGTACATCCTGATCTGTGCCGATGAGGATGTGGAAGTCAACGGTGTCAGTATCCACATTCAGGATAAAGAACCCGCTGGAGTTTAATATTTAATGATATTGCACAAAACAGAGCAGAACTTTTTATGAGTTCTGCTCTGTTTCTTTAGAATGTAAAGCACTGAATTCTGATAGATTTCAGGAAATTTAAAATTTAAACAATTCTACAGAAAGTAATTAAGAATTTGTTGAAATATGGGAAAATACTTGAAAACCGAATTGCATAAACCTATAATAGCTTTAAGCTACATAGTGGGGTGACAGTAATGCAAATGGACCATATTGACAGAAAAATCCTGCAGATCCTATCAGAAAATTCCGCAGCTACCGCTACGGAAATGGTTCCCATTGTAAATCTTTCCATCCCTGCCATCAATAAGCGGATTCAGAAACTGCAAAGCGCCGGGGTGATCAAAAAGTTTACTATTGTTGTGGATCCTGAGAAGATCGGGAAGCCCATCAGCGCGTATATACTGCTGGTGCTGCAGCAGGGTGCAAGAATGGAAGCTTTAATGGAATTCATCCGCTCCGACCCGGATATTTTAGAGTGCGCCGGTGTGACCGGTGAATACGATTATCTGCTCAAAGTGTGTTCGGCGGATGTTGCCTCACTGCAAAGGAAAATTAACCATCTGAAGAAATACGGCGGTGTGGTCAAAAGCCATACGATGTTGTCTTTGACTGAATATAAGCATCAAGTATCCCCGCTGCCGGATGACAGATAAGAAAGGAAGTACAGATATGATGAAAGAGGTTTCCCGGGAGCTTTTTGATTACATGACCCGTATTTTCCGGCAATTGCATATGTACCCTGAGATTGGATTTGACCTGCCTAAAACCACAGCGTTGGTTGCTGCTGAATTGGATGCGCTGGGTATTGCGCATACCGAAAAGTACGGTAAGTGCAGCCTGGTGGGCCAGATTGGCAACCGGGAAGATTTGCCTACGCTGGGCATCCGGGCGGATATGGATGCACTGCCGGTTCATGAAATCGTGGACGTACCTTACAAGTCCCGGATCGACGGAGCAATGCATGCCTGCGGCCACGATTCCCACACAGCTATTCTTCTGACAGTCGCCAAGGTTTTGAAAAGCAGAGAGCGGGAGCTTCCCTGCAATGTAAGGCTGTTGTTCCAACCCAGCGAGGAGGGCGCTGTCAGCGGTGCCAAGATGATGGTAGATAACGGTTGCCTGGAAGGTGTGGATGCTGTGATCTGCCTGCACTGTGAGGGGACTTTGGATAGTGGTACATTGGGTATTCAGTTTGGTGCCAGCATGGCAGCCTGCGTTCCTATGTGCCTGAAATTCCACGGCATTACATCTCATGCAACACTCCCCGAAAATGGCGTAGATGCCATTGCAATGGCTGTAGAGTCCTATGGTCGACTGAAAGCAATGGTCAAAGAAGAAGCCGGTGAGCAGCCGTATATTTGGTCTGTTGGCGTGTTCAACGGCGGTGAAGTC
>JAZNLC010000094.1:0-3538 GCA_045578895.1 Faecousia sp.
CCGCGTAAGCGGTGGAGGGATTCATCGCCCGTAGGGCGATATGCTGCTTTGCAGCATGGAATCCCCCAGTCAAAAATCAAAGATTTTTGCCAGCCCCCTTTAGGCAAGGGGGCCTTGGTTGGTACGCTAAACGATCATTTAACGTTATGACCTACAAAAGAAAACCGGGGGCCCTGAGGGTCCCCGGAAGGGTTCAGATATTCAGCAGCGCTACCGCTACATCGTTGACATTGGTGCCGGTGGGGCCGGTGATCACAAGCCCTCCGCACTTTTGCAGGGCATGATAGGCATCGTTGTCTTTCAACACCTGGAAAATATCGATTCCCCGGCTGCGAAGGGCTGCTGCGGTCTCATAATCCACATAGCCACCGGCGGCATCGGTGGGACCGTCGGTGCCGTCACTGCCTACACTGAATACGGCGGCACCGGGGATGCCGTCAATGCCAACGGCAGCTGCCAAAGCCAACTCCTGGTTTCTGCCGCCCTTGCCCTTGCCGGTCAGATGCACAACGGTCTCGCCGCCTGCCAGGAAAGCAAGCTTCCTGCCGCCGGAAGCATGGGTCTTGAGGATGGTGGCCAGGAAGCTGCCGGCTTCCTTGGCCTGGCAGCAGAGCTGGTCGGTCAGCAGGATGGGTTCATATCCCAGATCTTTGCAGACGGCCGCGGCGGCGCTGCAGAGCTCTCTGACAGAGCCGTTGATCAGCGTCGTTACATTGTCCAGCACCTTGGGGGTCTCCTGGGACAGAAGCGCCCTTGCTTCGTCGGTGAGCTTCAGCCGGTATTTTTCCGCGATGGCCACAGCCTGAGCGCAGGTGGTGCTGTCGGGGCAGGCGGGGCCGGAAGCGATCATATCCAGGGGATCGCCCAGAATGTCCGAAAGAACGATGCACAGCACATGGGCGGGGGCGCACAGCTCCGCGAAACGGCCGCCCTTGACGGCGGAGAGCCGCTTGCGGATGGTGTTGATCTCTACGATATCCGCGCCGCAGGCCAAAAGCTGGCCGGTGATATCCTGCAGAACGGGACCGGGTACCAGGGGCTTTTCAAACAGTGCGCTGCCGCCGCCGGACAGCAGGAACAATACGGTGTCTTCCGGCTGCAGGTCTGCCACCAGATCCAACGCTTTCTGCGTACCCGCAAAGGAATTCTCGTCGGGAACGGGATGCCCCGCTTCGCAGCAGGTAAAGTTGGCAATGGGACCCATCACATGGTCGTATTTGGTGACCACCACACCGTTTTCGATCCGGTCGCCCAAACAGTCGGAAGCGGCCTTAGCCATCTGCCAGGCGGCTTTGCCGCCGGCCACCAGCAGCACACGGCCGGGGAATGCCCGGCCTTCCAGGGCCCGCTTCACCGCTTCGTCGGGCAGCACCGCCTGGATAGAGGCGGAAATGATGGCATCGGCGTGTTTACGAAGAACTTGATCCATAGGAATTCTCCTTTTTGTGGGAAAGGGGCAGGGCAATGCGCTGCCCTGCCCGGTATCAGATTCAGAAGCTTAGAAGAACAGGGAGATCAGGAAAATGCCGATCATGGAGGCAATGCCCAGTACCAGCGTCAAGAGGGTTTGGGTCTTGTAGCCCTGGTCGGGCGTCATCTTGCCAAAGTTGGTAACGACCCAGAAGTAGGAGTCGTTGGCGTGGGATACGGTCATAGCGCCTGCGCCGATGGCCATAACCGTCAGCGCGCCCAATACGGGAGTATCCAGGCCCATGGCACCCATTAAAGGCGCCAGAATACCGGCGGTGGTGGTGATGGCGACGGTGGAGGAACCCTGGGCGGACTTCAGAATCGCAGCCAGGATGAAGGGGAAGAAGATACCGATGGAGCCGAGAACGGTGGCATTTTCGGTAATGAAGGTGACCAGGCTGGTAGAGGAGATGACCTTGCCCAGAACACCGCCTGCGGCGGTAACGAACAGGATGGGGCCGACGGTCTTCAAGGTATCATTGGTGATGCCGTAGAAGTCCTTCATCTTCTTGGCGGTAGCCAGCTGGACAACACCGAAGATAGTGCCGACTACCAGCGCGATGACGGGCTTGCCCAGGAAGGTGCACAGGTCACCCAGGAAGCCGGTAAAGCCTGCCATGGAGGAAATGGAGCCCAGGGCCATCAGCACGATGGGAACGACGATGGGAGCCAGAGCATTGAAGCCGCCGGGCAGCTTGCCGTATTCGGCAACCAGCTCTTCGTAGGTCTTGACAACTTCGTCGGAAGTAACGGTCTCATCAGCGCTCTTGACCTTCTTGCCGATGAACTTGGCATAGATCAGACCGGCAACCAGGGGGAAGATGGAAACCAATACACCGATACCCATGACCAGCAGCAGATTCTCACCAATGCCCAGGGTGTTGGCAGCCGCGATGGGACCGGGGGTGGGGGGAATGAACACATGGGAGATGTACAGACCGGCGGAAAGCGCTACGGTCATGGCAACGCTGGAGGTGCCGGTGCGCTTGACCAGGGCCTTGCGGATGGGATCCAGGATAACGAAGCCGGAGTCACAGAAAACGGGGATAGAGACAACCCAGCCCATCAGTTCGATGGCCAGCTCGGGATTCTTTTTGCCGACGACTTTGATGACCAAATCAGCCAGCTTGAAAGCTGCGCCGGTCTGCTCCAAAATAGTACCGATCAGAGCGCCCAGGATAATGACGATACCGATGGAAGAGAATGTGCCGGAGAAGCCGGCGCCGATGACATCTGCGATCTGGGGAAGGGGGATGCCTGCCACCAGGGCCAAAAGCAGGGAAATGCCCATGATGGAAAGGAAGGGATGCACCTTAAACTTGGAGATGGCGACGATCATCAGCGCGACAGCAATGATGAACGCGATAATAAGGGGGATGCCTGTCATGTTTGAATTCCTCCTACCATAATATAAGTTTTGAGCAGAGTGTCTAAAAGTGCGAAGATAACACAACTATCTCATGGCAATAGTATACAATGCACATGCCGGATATGCAAGAATTTTTTTACAAAAAACGAGTGATTTTTCCTGCTTGATTTTGAAGTCCGCAGGCAAAACGGTCACTGCATCCGGCAAAACCGTGCGCAAGGTATTGACAAATGTTTGTATATATGGTACAACTAGTGAAACCGTTGAGGCGGAAGGGTGGCGGAAGTTCCTCTTTCAGAGAGTCCGGGGCGCTGGGATCCGGGCAGCAGGAAGTCCGCAGGATGGGCCGCTGAGGGTGCGTGGAAAGGCTTTTGCCGAGTATACCGCAACGCGTGGGCATGCGTCAGTTGCCGGGAGCATGCAGGTGCTCCGCAGAGGGCACGGGTCAGGCCGTGAATCAAGGTGGCATCGCGGATAAGCTTTTATTCGTCCTTGGCAGAAGTGAAGTTCTGTCGGGGGCGTTTTTGTTTTTTCGGCAGGCAGGCCCCATAGCGGTGTAAATGATCGTTTATGCGGGCAGTGCCCGCAGACAATTCGTGCACGGTGCGGTGCTTGTCGTTACACCTTTGGGCATCGCTCGGTGTCGTTTTTGCGGCAATTATCGATAGAATTTTTAGGGAATCCCCCTAAAAACCTATC
>JAZNLC010000095.1:0-14004 GCA_045578895.1 Faecousia sp.
CGGGAGCATAGCTCAGCTGGGAGAGCATCTGCCTTACAAGCAGGAGGTCACAGGTTCGAGCCCTGTTGTTCCCACCACAATTTGGCCCGGTGGTGCAGTCGGTTAGCACGCCAGCCTGTCACGCTGGAGGTCGACGGTTCGAGTCCGTTCCGGGTCGCCATATGAAAGCATCTGAGCAGAGCTTCATGCTCTGCTCAACATGCCTCTGTAGCTCAGTAGGTAGAGCAGCGGACTGAAAATCCGCGTGTCGTTGGTTCGATTCCGACCGGAGGCACCAAGTTACCGACATTGCCGGAATCGAAGTAATTCGATTCCGACGGTCGGAACCATATTCGCGGGCGTAGCTCATCCGGTAGAGCGCCACCTTGCCAAGGTGGAGGTAGCGAGTTCGAGCCTCGTCGCCCGCTCCAATCAAATAGAATAGGAACGCGCTTGCGTTCCTGTTTTTATAAATGGTACCGTGGCCAAGTGGTAAGGCAAGAGTCTGCAAAACTCTCATTCGCCAGTTCAAATCTGGCCGGTACCTCCAAAACAAAAAGGACATCCGCAAGGATGTCCTTTTTGTTTTGGAGTCCGGCCAAGATTTGAAAGATTCCATGCAACGCGGATGAGCGTTGCCCGCGTCGGCTGGACGACGCGGAACATTTATTTTCGCCAAAGGCGAAAATGCAAACAAATCTGGCCGGTAGATGTGTCGTATTCAATATGCACACCGCAAGGGTGTCCTTTTTGTTTTGGAGTCCGGCCAAGATTTGAATAATTCCAGATGCTAACAAATCTGGCCGGTACTGCTATCCTTTCTTGAATGATGCTTGTTTTTCGCCATATGCCATGGTATAATCGTGTCACAATTTACATTCTAAAGGGGATTACATATGAAACTCGATCTTTCCCAAATCCGCGCAATCACCCTTGGCGCAGAAGAGGTAACCTTGGAGAATGACGGTTTCCACTTTTACCGTTTCAACCGCCGGCAAATGGAATACTATCAAGCGTCCAGCCCCAATGACTTTTATATAAAGTGTTTTGCCACATCCGGCGTTCAGTTGCGCTTTTCCACAGACAGCGAGAATCTGCACCTGGATCTGGATGTTACCCCCGGCAGCAGCAGAACCTATTTTTCTGTGGATGTATTCGTCAACGGTAATATGCTGGATTCCATCGACAATCTAACGGATCATCTGCCCCAGGATTATACGACAGTCAAGCTGCCTTTGGGCGCTTATTCCAAGACTTTCGATCTTGGTAAGGGCAGCAAGGATGTGTGTGTATATCTTCCCTGGTCTGTTTGCGTTGTTCTGAAAGACTTGATCCTGGATGATGGTGCAAAGATTTTGCCACTGAAGCCGAAGCACAAGCTTTTGGCTTTCGGCGATTCCATTACCCAGGGCTATGACGCTAAGCATCCCTCCAATAAGTACATCACCCGCCTGGCGGGAGCCTTGGATGCGGAAGAATGCAATAAGGCCATTGGCGGTGAGGAATTCTGCCCCGCCATCGTGGAAGCGGAAGAAGGTGCTGCTCCGGATTACATCGTTGTTGCTTACGGTACTAACGATTGGAGTCACAGCACCCGGGAGTCCCTGATCCGGCGATGCGAAGCGGTTTATACCACTTTGCGTGAGAAATATCCCAATGCAAAGATCATTGCCATGACACCCATTTGGCGCCTGGACTGGCAGCTTGATAAGCCTGTGGGACCGTTCCACGATGTGGAGCAGATCATCCGCAAAGCGGTTGCAAATTTGGAGAATGTGTCGGTGATCCGCTGCTTTGATTTGGTCCCCAAGGATATCAATTATTTTGCGGACCTGCGGCTGCATCCCAACGATGCCGGCTTTGACCACTATTTCCGCAATCTCTATCAGGCGGTTTCCAAAGTTTTAGAAAAATAATCTATGGCATTGGAGGGCACAAAAACTGTGCCCTCTTTTTTGCAACCTCTTGCCCTGGAAGAAATAATGGTGTAATATATAGCTGACATGTTCTGTGCAGCGGACAGTGCAAGCAGAAAGAATGGAGGCGCGAATCTGTGAAGTATTATCTCGCAATCGATATCGGCGCATCTTCCGGCCGGCATATTGTAGGTTGGCAGGAACAAGGAAACATACATACGAAAGAAGTTTACCGTTTTCCAAACGGTGTAACGGAATCGGGTGGACATTTGCTGTGGGATGTGGATGCCTTGGTGAAGCATGTTAAGGAAGGTATTCGGATCGCAAAAGGGGAATTCCCGGAGATCCGCTCCCTGTCTGTTGACACCTGGGGCGTGGACTATGTGCTGCTGCGCGGTGACAAAGAGTTGTACCCTGTATATGCCTACCGTGACGACCGCACGGAAACGGTGATTCCTGAAGTCCATAAAAAGATGCCCTTTGGCGAGTTGTACAGCCGTACCGGCTGCCAGTTTCAGCCTTTCAATACGGTCTACCAGCTATATGCTGATAAACTGGCGGGGCGGTTGGATGCCGCAACCGATCTGCTGATGATGCCGGAGTATTTGCTTTGGAAGCTCTGCGGTGTCAAGGCAAGAGAATATACCAATGCGACTACCACGGGCATGGTCAATGCTGCCACGGGTGAATATGATCTGGAAATCGTGGATGTTTTGGGATACCCCAAGCACTTGTTCCCCAAGCTGAGCCAGCCGGGTACGGTTTTGGGTGCATACGAGGGAATAAAATGTGTCCTTTGCGCCACCCATGATACTGCCTCTGCTGTGGAAGGGATTCCTATGGAGGGGAATCATCCCTATATTTCCTCCGGTACCTGGAGCCTGTTGGGCGTGAAAACACCAAAACCCATTACGGGCAAAGAAAGTGAGAAGGCCAATTATTCCAATGAAGGCGGTGTGGGATACAACCGTTATCAGAAGAACATCATGGGCATGTGGCTGGTCAATGAACTGCAACGGGAAATGTGTCCCGATACAAAGTTCCCGGAAATCGTGAAGCTGGCGGAAGAGAGCGGCTGTGACATTCTGATCGATGCCAATGCCCCTGATTTTCTCTCCCCCAAGAGCATGAAGGCTGCCTTTGATGAAGCTACGGGCAACCGGCTTGTGACGATCGGAGATTATTTCCGTTGCGCTTACCGATCTTTGGCACTGAGCTACAAGCAGGCCATCGAAGAATTGGAGGCCAACACCGGCGCTGCATACGAAAAGCTCTATATTGTCGGCGGCGGTGCGAAAAATACATTCATAAACAAACTTACGGAAGAAACTACCGGAAAACAGGTGCTTGCCCTACCCATTGAAGCAACCGCTTTGGGCAATCTGAAAATACAGATGGAGGTCAACTGATATGTCTTACTTGGAAGCAAAAGCCAAATACGCGGCGCTGGGCGTAGATACCGATGCCGCTATCGCGAAACTTAGGAATGTTCCCGTTGCCCTTCATTGCTGGCAGGGTGACGATGTCCGCGGCTTTGATACCGATCCCAGTAAACCCCTCACCGGCGGTATTCAGACCACCGGCAATTATCCCGGCCGGGCAAGAACCCCCGAAGAGCTGATGGCCGACCTGGATATGGTTTTGAAGCTCTGCCCCGGAACCAAGAAAATGAACCTTCATGCCAGCTATGCCATCTTTGATGAGGGCGATTGGGCAGACCGGGACGCGCTGGAACCGAAGCACTTCCAAAAGTGGGTAGATTTCTGCAAGGAGCGGGGTCTTGGCTGCGACTTCAACCCCACCTTCTTCTCCCATCCCAAGGCCAACGGCCTGACATTGTCCTCTCCTGACCCGGAAGTAAGGAAATTCTGGATCGATCACGGTAAGGCCTGTATCCGTATCTCCAACTACTTGGCGGAAGAACTGGGACAGCCCTGCATCATGAACATTTGGACCGGCGACGGCTTTAAGGATATCCCTGCTGACCGTATGGGCCCCCGTGTCCGTTATAAGGAAGCCATCGACGAGATCCTTTCTGAGCCCTTTGACTTTGACAAGGTCAAGCCCTGCGTGGAAAGCAAGGTCTTTGGTATCGGCGTAGAGGCCTATACCGTGGGCAGCGCCGAGTTTGCCCTGAGCTATGCGGCGGTCAACCCCGGCAAATGCATCCCGCTGATGGACAACGGCCATTACCATCCTACGGAAGTGGTTTCCGATAAGATCCCTGCGCTGCTGGCCTTCTTCCCGGAGATCGCCCTGCACATCACCCGACCCATCCGCTGGGATAGCGACCATGTGGTGCTGCTGGACGATGAGACCAAAGAACTGTGTAAGGAGATCGTCCGCTGCGGCGGTTTGGAAGGCAGCGTAAAGATCGCGCTGGACTACTTTGACGCTTCCGTCAACCGGATCGCTG
The DNA here is from genome assembly GCA_045578895.1 of Faecousia sp. Taxonomy (GTDB): domain Bacteria; phylum Bacillota; class Clostridia; order Oscillospirales; family Oscillospiraceae; genus Faecousia. The sequence goes on from JAZNLC010000095.1 coordinate 4,312, forward strand.
CCTGGACAGTCGGTTTCCGCAATGTGCAGAAGGCGCTGCTGATGGCCTTGATCACCCCGGATTTTTCTGCTTTGCAGAACAGCGACAACTGGACGGAACTGATGGTTCTGCAAGAAGAACTGAAGACCATGCCTTTTGGGGAAATTTGGACGGAATACTGCCGTGTATGCGATGCGCCTGCTGACGGACAGTGGTTCCCCGCTGTGAAGCAGTACGAAGCTGAAATCCTGTACAAGAGAGGATAAGATCATGTTTTTTGAGACGGATCAAGAACGCCTGGAGGCATTTATCAAGCTTTCCCATATTGGCGGCAGCCGTGCGGACTATGTTCAGGGCGGCGGCGGTAACACATCTGTAAAGTTAAAAAACGGTCAAATGGCCATTAAAGCTTCCGGCTTCTGCCTTAAGGACATTGAGAAGAACAACGGCTATGCCGTGCTGGACGGCAACACTCTGCGGAAATTCTACCGGGAACATAATCCCGAAGACTTTGAAGACTGTGAAGCTGCCGGCTCTCAGTGCGCAAAGGAAAACATTTTGGCAGTGGAAGGTCTGCCCATGCTGCGCCCTTCTGTGGAAGCGGGCTTCCACTCTATTTTGAAAACCTATGTGCTTCACACTCACAGTGTCTTTGCCAACCTGGCAGCCTGTACCGTAGGCGGCAGGGAAGTGGCACAGAAGGCATTCCGCTACGCGCCTTACACCTGGGGCTGGGTGGATTACCAGGATCCCGGCGCCAAGCTGGCTTTTGCTATCCGGGATGAACTGGATCGGGTAGAGAAGGAGACCGGACGTGTGCCTGCCGTCATCATCATGCAGAATCACGGCATCATTGTGCACGACGATGACGCGGTCAGCGCATTGGCCATCCACGCTGATGCCAATGTGCGTCTGGCAGCCCACTACGGTCTGGCGGAAAACGCGTTCCCCAGAGTGAAAATCACGGAACTGGCCGGCGGTGTTTACCAGGCATCCACCCCTTACCTGAAGGAAAACCTGGAAAACTGCGCTTACACCCAGGAGCAGCTTCTGTATGAGCCTCTGTATCCCGACCAGATGGTCTTCCTGGTAGGTACCTATTTCCAGGACAAGGACACCATTGACGAAGGTCAAGCAGTATCCAGCACCAAGACCGGTGAGTTGCTGCTTCGCATGAGTCCTCAAAAAGCCCAGGCACTGACGGAAGTGTTAACAGCGGTGTTCTTTATCACGGAGCATGTGCAAAAGAACGGCTACGAAGTATCCACTATGAGTGACGCGGCCAGAAACTTCATTGCCAACTGGGAAAGTGAAAAGTACCGCAGCACGCTTAACGAAAAGAAGAACGGATAGGAGGTTCGGTATGGAACGTTATGCATGGAAAGCAACGGTCAAAGAGGGTATGCTGGATGAGTACATCCGGCGCCATGATCACATTTGGCCGGAAATGAAAGAAATGCTCCGTGAGGCGGGTATCCGCAACTATACGATCTGGAATGTGGGCAACGAGCTGTTTGGCTATTATGAATGCGACAGCGTGAAAACAGCTTCTCAGGTTCAAAAACAGAGTGCTGTCAACGCGAGATGGGATGCCTATATGCAAGATGTTATGGTGATGGAAAAGGATCCGGTAACGGGAGCTCAACCGCTGATGAAACAAGTATTCTTTTTTGAATAACGGAAAAGGAGAATCTTATGAATATCAACTATATCCATCCTGCTGATCAGCTGGTCATGTTCATGCAGCGTATTTATGACAAGGGTATGACCACCACCTCCGGCGGCAATCTGTCCATCATGGACGAGGAAGGCAATATCTGGATCACCCCTGCCGGTGTGGACAAAGGTACTTTGAACCGCAACGACATTGTGCGCGTAAATCCTGACGGCACCGTCGTGGGTATGCACAAACCCTCTTCTGAGCTGCCCTTCCATGCCGCGGTATACAAAATGCGCCCGGATCTGAAAGCGGTGCTCCATGCCCATCCCCCCGCATTGGTCTCCTTCTCCATCGTCAGAAAGTCCCCTCTGCTGGATCTGATGCCATCTGTTCGGAAACTGTGTCCAGAGGTAAAGATCGCGGAGTATGCCCTTCCCGGCAGTGAATTGCTGGGTGACAATATCGGCAAATGTTTTATGGAAGGCTGCGACATCGTGATGCTGGAAAACCACGGTGTATGTATCGGCGCGGCGAATATGTTCACTGCCTTCCAGCGGTTTGAAACTTTGGATTACGCTGCCAATCTGGAAATTTTGGCCCGCCGGATCGGTACGCCCAAGCCCCTGGATGAGGCTGCTTACAAGGTGACTCTGACCCGTACCCATTTGAAAATGGATGACTTTATTCCCGGCTCCCATTCCGTGGAAGAGCTGGCTGCCCGCCGGGACATGATCACTTTGATCCGCCGTTCCTACAAGCAGGGTCTGTTTACCGCTACCCATGGCACCTATTCTGTCCGTCTGTCCGACGGGAGCTTCCTGATTACCCCCTACGGTATGGACCGGGCCTATCTGGAAGAAGACGACCTGGTTCGGGTAAAAGCAGGTATGAAGGAAATGGGGAAAACCCCCTCCCGTGCCGTGGCTCTCCATGAGAAGATTTACAACGCCCACCCAGAGATCTCCGCCATTCTGCTGGCTCAACCTGTCCATGCCATGGCCTTCGCCGTTACGGATGCGGAATTTGATCCCCGTACCATTCCCGAGAGTTATATCCTGCTCAGAGATGTCAAACGGATGCCCTACGGTCAGAATTATATCGACCAGGATACTACCGCTGCCTACTTCGGGGAAGTAACACCCGCTGCCATGGTTGCCAACGACTGCGTCATCGTCACCGGCAGTACTTTGCTGCAGGCTTTTGACCGGCTGGAGGTCATGGAATCCACTGCCCATTCCATTATCAACGCAGCCGCCATCGGCGAGATCGTACATATCGCAAAAGAAGAGATCGATGATCTGAAGGTTGCGTTCAAGCTGAAGGATTGACCATAGGAAAACCAACCCCCTGCCAAATTTACGGCAGGGGGTATCGTTTGAAATCTGTGCTTGCAAAGACTGCCGTGATCTGATATATTCAACGCATAACAAAAAGAAAGCGAGTGATTCGCGTGAGCGTGAAAGTTGGCCTTCACTATATCGATATTTGGCAGGAATCCATGGAAGATGAGGTTGTAGCTTATGAGCAGCAGCCGATCCAAAGGGGTAAGATCGTCTTCTATGGCCCTTCGTATTTTACCAGATGGAGTACCCGCTTTGGTATGACCCCCATGGCGGAGGCACTCCTGGGCGCAAGCGGCGAGCAATGTGTAATCAACCGTGGCTTCGGTTCCAGCTGCGCGGAGCATCAGCTGTATTACTATCCCCGTTTGATCCGCCCTCTGGCACCGAAGGTGCTGGTCTATACTTCTCATGGCAACGGCCCCAGCTTCGGCTATTCCGATGAAGAAAGCTGGGAACTGGCCCAGCGGGTCATTGCCTGGGCGCAGACTGATTTTCCGGGCATTGAGATCGTTCTGGTGGGTGCTTACCCGTCCAGGGATATGACCCCTGAAAACGAAGCCGAAAAGCGTAAGTACAACGCCATGGTCAGGGAATTTGCCGAAAAGACTCCCAATTGCCGCTTCATCGATGTGCTGGATCACGAGCCTTTCCGTCGGAAGGATATCTACGTGGAAGATGGTGTTCACTTCAATCAGATGGGTTATGATCTGTGCGCGGAATTCTACCGGGAAGCGCTGGCTGTGGAACTGGCCCAATACTAACCGATCTGCCGGGAAAGATGCTTCTTCTGCGCAGTTTATGGTTGTGAAGGCCCCGCCGTACCTGCACCCGTCACACCACGCGACGGCTTGCAGAGCGGGAATCAAAAGCAATAACGGGCTGTTGCAGTGATCTGCAGCAGCCCGTTTTATGTATGCAGTTCCGCTTGTAAATTGCCGCCCCTCAAATTTTTTATACCTGCGGATCGTCACACAGCTGACGATACTGGGCCAGTTGGTCATTCCAGTAATCCGTATCTTCCTGGGTAATGGGACGGATGACCCGGCAGGGATTGCCCGCGGCCACCACATTGGCCGGGATATCGTGGGTCACTACGCTGCCGGCACCGATCACGGTATTTTCTCCGATGGTCACACCGGGGCAGACCACTGTATTGCCGCCGATCCACACATTGTCACCGATGGTGATGGGCAGCCCCTGGTCGTGGTGATAGCGCCGGATCATCGGGTCAATGGGATGGTTAGCGGTGTAGAGGGAAACCTTCGGACCAAGCATGACATAATCGCCGATGGTGATGACTCCGCAATCCAAAAAGACGCAATCGTAATTGCAGTAAAACTGCTTGCCCACATGGGTGTTGTAGCCGTAATCGCAGTAGAAAGGCGGCTCTACATATGCACCCTCTCCGGCAGAACCGAAAAGCGCCTGCACCAGCTCTTTCCGGCGGGACACTTCCGTTTCCAGTGTGGAATTGAGCAGCCGCGTGATGCGTTTGGAATTGTAGTGGGCATTGCGAAGTTCATCATCCAGCAGATACAGCTTTCCTGCCTGCTGCAGTTCTCTTTCTGTCATAGGACGCCTCCAAAATCGTTTTGTACAGTATAGCACAGTTTATTCCCCGGTGGAAGTGTATTTTTCCCGGTACTGGGTAGGGGAAAGCCCGGTACGCTGGCGAAAATATTTGGAAAAATAGTACAACGATTGAAAGCCGCATCCGGCAGCTACGGCAGATACGGAAAGGTCGCTGTAAACCAGCCGGTCTTTGGCCATGGCCAGCCGAATATCCAGCAGTTCGGCTTTGGGAGACTTCCCGAACCGGGAAGAATACAGCGCGCAGAACCGGCTGACGGAATGCCCGGTAAGCTTCGCCATATCTTCCAGCGTCCAAAGTTTTTCCGGGGCGCTGAGAATGACCTCTCTGGCACTGACGATGGGGATCTCCCTGGATTGTTCCAGGCTTCGGGTATACAACCGATACAGATCAATGACCATTTGGGTCAGAATGCAGTCGCTTTTCTCTTGAAAACCCGGTTGCTCCAGCAGCAGCTCTCTGCTGATCTGGCGGATGGCGTGAGACAGCACGCGCTGATTGCCCACAGGCACGGCAATGTTGCAGGGAATGGGATAGCGCTGCAGCAATTGCCCAAAGTCCGCGCTGATATGCATCCAGTCGTTGAAAAAGGCTTCATCAGCGCTTACAGCCCCATGATGCACCACACTGCCCGGGGGATTGATCAGCAGATCCCCGGCATTTCCGTGGCAGAGCCGCCCGTTGCGTTCATAGAGGAAGGGGGTCGTAAAGTAGTAGATACCGTAAAAGGCTACGGTTTTTCTGACGGACATCTCACCTTTGCGATGGGGAAAGTCCGTGCCGGACAGAAGTACCTGCATGAGCGGCCTCCAAACAGTAAGAAAATATAAACAGAAAGTAGAAAATTCTATTTATATCCCTATTGTATCATAATAAAATACAAATGTCATTATTATTTTAGGAGGTCATCGTATGATCTTTTTGCAGTCCTGGCAAGGTGCCAGAGTTCATGAAGGTGTCACCGGGCAGTGGTTTGCCGCTACCGTTCCCGGAAATATTCAGGAAGATTACGGCAGGGCCAACAATTTCCCGGATCATAATTTCGGCGACAACTGCAAGCTCTACGAAGCGCTGGAAGACGATGGCTGGCTGTACAGGACCGAAGTGGTCGCTGAGCCGGAAAAGGGCCAGCGGGTATTCTTTGTAACCAAGGGCATCGAGTATGAATACGAGGTGCGTTTGAATGGCAAAAAGCTTGCCTACCATGAAGGCATGTTCAGCTCTTTGGAGCTGGATATTACCGAGGAACTGGAAAAGGGAAATCTGCTGGAGGTATATATCTATCCGCATCCCAAGCGGGAAGGCGCGGATGTATGCCGCGACCAGGCAGATCAGAGCTGCAAGCCTGCGGTAGAGTATAACTGGGACTGGCATCCCCGGCTGTTGGTATCCGGCCTGTGGAACGATACCTATATTGAGACCCGCAGCGCCGATTACATTACCGGCTGCGAGGTTACCTATGAGCTGGATAAAGACCTGCAGGGCGCTACCGTCTATTTTGAAGCGGAAGGCGTTCAGCCTCTGTTTGAACTGTACGACCCGGACGGAAAGCTGATCTATAAGGGTACTGACAGCCAGGTACGGCTGGAAAATGTAAAGCTGTGGTGGTGTGCAGGCCAGGGCGAGCAGAATCTGTACCGTTGGCGCGCCAGCACAGCTACGGACGAAAAAACCGGTGCCATCGGTTTCCGCCGGGTAAAGCTGGTCATGAACGGCGGTGCCTGGGAAATCCCCTTCGAATTCCCCAAGAGCCGCAGCACTCCGCCTGTTACCATCGAGCTCAACGGCAGACGGATCTTTGCCAAGGGCAGCAACTGGGTCAACCCCGAAATCTTCAATGGCCGTATCAACCGTGCCATCTATGAAGAACAGCTGCAGCTGGTGAAAGCAGCCAATATGAATATCCTGCGCTGCTGGGGCGGTGCCATCATTGATAAAGAACCTTTCTTCGAGCTGTGCGACGAATTGGGTATCATGGTATGGCAGGAATTCCCCCTGGCATGCAATAACTACAAGGGCACCAAGCGTTATCTCAAGGTGCTGGAGCAGGAGGCCACTGCCATTATCAAACGGCTGAGAGGTCATGCCTGCCTGGCGCTGTGGTGCGGTGGTAATGAGCTGTTTAACAACTGGTCCAAGATGACCGATCAGTCCTTCGCTCTGCGGCTGCTGAACAAGCTGTGCTATGAGCTGGATTGGAATACTCCCTTCATTGCCGCTGCTCCTCTGATGGGCATGGGCCACGGTCATTATGCCTTCCTGGATCTGCCCAGCGGACAAACTGTTTTTGAGATGTTCCGCAAGTCCGGCAACACCGCCTATTCTGAATTTGGCGTTCCTTCCATTGCGGAGATGGATGTTCTGAAGGAGATCATTCCCGAGGACATTCTCCATGATCCGCAGCCCAACTCCCCCTGGGAGACCCACAAGGGTTACGGCTCCTGGAATCAGGCAGGCGAAGACTCCTGGCTGTGTATGTATATCATCAATGAGATCTTCGGCAAGCAGCCCTCCATGGAAGATTATATAGACAAGAGCAACTGGCTGCAGTGCGAAGGCCTCAAGTGCATCTTCGAGGAAGCCCGCCGTCAAAAGCCCCACTGCTCCATGGCGCTGAACTGGTGCTTCAACGAGCCCTGGAACAACTGCGCGGGCCCGGTGATCGTGTCTTATCCCTGCCGGCCCAAGAAAGGCTATTACGCCGTAGGGGAAGCGCTGCGTGATGTAATGCCCTCTGCGGGGATCCCTTACTTCCGTTGGGAGAGCGGTAGCCTCTTCAACGCGGAGCTTTGGCTGCTCAACGACAGCACCGAGGCAGCATCTGCCAAGGTGGATGTCTATTTGGAAGTGAAGGGGCAAAAGCAGAAGCTGATCACCTGGGAGACCGGCAATGTGCCCGCCGGTGAAAACAAGCGTGGCCATGTGATCCAAGCCCTGCTGCCCGAAACCGATACCCAGGAAGAGATCCTGCTGACGCTGGAATCCGAATACGGCACCAGCAGCTACCGCCTGCTGCTGAAGCCGAAGGTCGTTCCCGTCTACGATCCCCACGCGCTGAATGTATAAGAAAGTCCCGGCAGCGAAGGCTGCCGGGATTCTTTTGTCAGTATAGCTTCAGCCATTGAACGAATTTTCTTGCGATCTTATACACAGGGATCTCCAGTTCTTTTTGGGCATTTTTCAGTTCCTGACGGATGGGCAGATGCTGCGGGCAGTGGCTCTCACACTTGCCGCGGCCGATACAGTTGGAGGCGGCGGTGGAAGTGGAGCGGACAGCGGTGCACATGAAGTATTCTTTCCAGCCTGAGAATTTCCCTTCCGTATGCAGCCGGTTGTAGGCGGCGAAGGTGCCGGGAATGTCCACATGCTTGGGGCAGGGGACACAGTAGCCGCAGCCGGTGCAGCCTACCTTCATTTTGCTGTTGATTGCCGCAACTACCTGCTGCAGCATGGCCTCCTCTTCCGCGCCCATCTCACCGATTTGAACGGAAGAAGCGGTAGATACATTGTCTTTGACCATTTCCAACGAGTTCATGCCGGAAAGAACGCAGGTGACTTCTTTCTGATTCCACAGCCACCGGAAGGCCCACTGGGCAGGGGTATGGGAGATCTTATATTCCGCAAAGATCTTTTTCGCCGCCTCCGGTAACATATTTACCAGCTTGCCGCCCCGCAGCGGCTCCATAATGACCACCGGCAGACCCTTGGCGTTGGCATAATGCAAACCCTTTCTGCCTGCCTGGGAGTGTTCATCCATATAGTTATACTGGATCTGACAGAAATCCCAGGGGTAAGCGTCTACCAATTGGCAGAACATATCGCTGTTGCCGTGGTAGGAAAAACCTACCTGGCGGATGATGCCGGATCTCTTTTTCTCTTCCAGCCACTGCTCGATGCCCAGCCCTTTCAGACGCTCCCAGGTCTGTACGTCCGTCAGCATGTGCATTAAATAATAATCGATATAATCGGTCTTCAGCCGCCGCAGCTGCTCCTGAAACAGCCGCTCCATGGCATCCATGCTTTTGATCAGATAGTGGGGCAGCTTGGTGGCGATGTACACTTGATTTCGGATATTATTTCTGTGCAAGATTTCACCCAAGGCAGCTTCACTGCCGGGATAGACATAGGCGGTGTCGTAATAATTCACACCGCTGCGAAAAGCTTCCAGGATCTCGGATTCTGCTTTCGCCAGATCGATCTTGCCTAAGTTTTGCGTAAAACGCATACAGCCGTAACCCAAAATCGATATGGGATTGCCGTATTTATCATTGCGGTAGTTCATTGTATCACCTCTTAACTCATTTTACTACAGAACAGTTGCAAAAGCAACCTTGCATCGCGGACATTTGTGTGCTATGATAGCACTATATAAAAATAAGGAGTGGTAGAATATGCTGCTGATCAAAAACGGATACATCAAACCCATGGTAGGCGCGGACATTCCCTGCGGCTGCGTACTCATCGATGACGAAGGTAAGATTGCCAAGGTGGCGGAAACAGTCGAAGCCCCTGCAGTCGCCACTGTTATCGATGCCCAGGGCCGCCTGGTGACGCCCGGCTGCGTGGATGCCCACTGCCACATCGGATTGCACAATGAGTCTATGCGCTGGGAGGGTATGGATTATAACGAAGCCTGCGACCCGATTACTCCCCATATGCGGGCCATTGATTCGATCAATCCTCAGGACGAATCGTTTGGCCTGGCATTGGAAGGCGGTGTCACCACTGCCTGCACCGGTCCCGGCAGCGCCAATGTTGTCGGCGGTACTTTTGTAGCGATCAAGCTTACCGGCAAACGGGTGGATGATATGATCCTGAAAGATCCCATTGCCATGAAGTGCGCCTTCGGTGAAAATCCCAAGGGCTGCTACGGGCAATCCGGCAAGAAGAGCCCCATCACCCGTATGGCGGTAGCTGCGCTGCTGCGGGAACTGCTGTTTAAGACCAAGCGGTATATGGAAGATAAGGAAGCGGGTAAGAATCCCGGCTTTGATATGAAGCTGGAAGCCATGATCCCCGTGCTGAAAGGTGAGATCCCCCTGAAGGCCCATGCCCACCGGGCAGACGATATCTTCACCGCGATTCGGGTCGCAAAGGAATTCGGCGTTAAGCTGACATTG
>JAZNLC010000096.1:0-4463 GCA_045578895.1 Faecousia sp.
GAAGGACGCTAAGGATCTGGTTGACAACTGCCCCAAGACCCTGAAGGAAGCTATCTCCAAGGAAGACGCTGAGAAGCTGGTCGCCGAGCTGAAGGAAGCTGGCGCTGAGGCTGAGATTAAGTAATTTAATCTTTCCAGTTGATTTCAAACAGCCGCCAGAAATGGCGGCTGTTTACATTTCCCAAGGAGGTCTCCAATGGACCAAATCAAAGCAATGCTGGATTCTATCGATTTTGATTCCGCTACTTTTATCAAAGCCGCACTGATCCTGCTTTTGGGCACAATCCTGCTGGGTACCATCGGACGGTTTGTATTTGGCAAGCGTTCTGCCCTCAATCACAGTGTTTCCTCAGCTATCTGTATCCTGTTTGTATACGCAGCCACCATCGTGCTGTATAGTCTAGGCGCAAGATACCAAAAATTCATCGCTCCCCTGCCCTTTGTAAGCTTCTCCGGCACACAGATGCAGCTGTTTTCTTTTGTCGGTAACGATTATACGATTGTCTGTTCACAGCTGCTGAGCATGATCATTTTGGCTTTTCTTGCAAATCTGTTTGAAGGGATCCTGCCAAAAGGCAAGCACTTGATCGGCTGGCTGTTCTACCGCTGCCTGGGCATCGTACTGGCTATGGCAGCTCATTTGATAGTAACCGGTCTGTTTAATGCCTATCTGCCTCAAGGAATCGTGACCTATGCACCTACCATTCTGTTGGCGCTGCTGGTACTTCTTCTTTTGGTTGGCGCGTTGAAGATCGTAGTCGGTGCTGTGTTGGCAACTGTGCACCCCTTGATTGGCGCGTTTTACACCTTCTTTTTTGCTACAGCTGTTGGTAAAGCACTCTCCAAGGCCATCCTGACCACCGCGATTCTTTCCGGTATCATTTGGGCCATGAACTATATCGGTGTTTTTACCGTTTCCATTGCGCAAGAAGCCTTAATCGCCTATATACCGTTTTTGATTGTTTTAGTGGTCATTTGGTATGTGGTGAGCCGTTTGCTGTAAAATTTCTCTCATATTTTATCATTTTTTGTTTTACAAATCCACATCGCTGTATTATAATAGCAAAGTAAAAAGCGTCAAATACTAACGCTACCCTATTTTTGATTGGAAGTGTTCATTATGAGTAGAATGATTGGTACCGTTTCTATGGGTATTCGCGCCCCTATGATCCGCAAAGGTGACGACCTGGTTGAAATCGTATCCAACTGCATTTTGGAAGCTATGAAGGAAGACGGATTGGCTCCCCGCGACCGTGATGTTGTCGCCATGACTGAATCCATCGTTGCCCGTTCTCAGGGTAACTATGTGTCCGTTAATGACATTGCGCAGGATGTACGCAACAAGTTTGGCGGCGGTACTGTCGGTGTGATCTTCCCTATCCTCAGCCGTAACCGTTTCTCCATCTGCCTGCGTGGCATTGCCAAGGGCTGCAAGAAGGTCGTTATCATGCTCAGCTACCCTGCTGACGAAGTGGGCAACCACCTGATTGACTTTGAGATGATGGAAGAAAAGGGTGTCGATCCCTACAAGGATGTGCTGAATGAGCAGCAGTACCGTGAGCTGTTCGGTTATGTGAAGCATCCCTTCACCGGTGTTGACTATGTTGAGTACTACACCTCTCTGGTCCGCGAGTGCGGCGCTGAGGTAGAGATCATCTTTGCCAACGATGCCCGTGCGATTCTGAACTACACCAAGAATGTTCTGAACTGTGACATCCATACCCGTCAGCGCACCAAGCGCATTTTGAAGGCTGCCGGTGCCGAGAATGTCTACGGCATGGACGAGATCATGAGCCAGCCCATCGGCGACAGTGGCTTCAATCCCCGCTACGGTCTGCTGGGTTCCAACAAGTCTACCGAAGATGTGATCAAACTGTTCCCCCGTGACTGCCAGGATTTGGTGGAAGACATCCAGGAAAAGCTGCTGGAAGTCACCGGTAAGCACATTGAAGTCATGGTCTACGGCGACGGTGCATTCAAGGATCCCGTGGGCAAGATCTGGGAGTTGGCTGACCCCGTTGTCTCCCCTGCCTACACTGCCGGTTTGGAAGGCACTCCCAATGAGCTGAAGATGAAGTACCTGGCTGACAATAACTTTGCCGATCTGTCCGGCAAGGAACTGCAGGATGCTATTAAGGCCGAGATCTTGAAGAAGGACGGTTCCAGCTTGGTTGGTAACATGGCTTCCCAGGGTACCACCCCCCGCCGCCTGACCGACCTGATCGGCTCTCTGTGTGACCTGACCTCCGGCTCCGGCGATAAGGGCACTCCCATCGTCTATATCCAGGGTTATTTCGATAACTACACCACTGAATAACTGCAAACTATTACACGCCGCAGACGAACTGCGGCGTGTATTTTTACAAAAGGCAACCCCCGAAAGCTGAGCTTTCGGGGGTTCTGTTACTTATAATAGTCAAAATCACAGTAGGGGCACTTTGGATAATCAAAATCGTGGGTTTCACCGCATTTTGGGCATTTCTTTTGGGGAATATCCTTATGAGAATACCCGGAGAGTTCTCCTTTTGTCAGCTTAGCACGGTAGAACTCGACCTTTCCGCAATTAGGACAGGAGTAGATCTCTACCTCCAATGCACCTGCAAACAAATGGGGCAGATCACCAAGGACGAAGCCCGCTTCCCCCAATTGCAGCTTTTCTCTGCCCAAGCAATCCATATCCGCGCCGCAGCGCAAACATGCAAGCCTTTTCATCAGGCATTCTCCACGGCAGCCACAACACCGGCCACAGCCTCAGTATCTACGGTCTCCATCAGTCCGCTGTCGTAAGCCTCCGCGACCTTAGGATCAATGGGCAGACGGGCCAGGATGGGCAGATTGAAAGCTTCCGCTACCTCAGGCAGCTTGCTCTCACCAAAGACCTGGATCTTCTTACCGCAATCCGGGCACTGCAGATAGCTGTAGTTTTCTACGAAACCCAGCACGGGAATGTGCATCATATTTGCCATCTTCACAGCCTTGGAGACGATCATACTGACCAGATCCTGAGGGCTGGTAACAATGACAATACCATCAACAGGCAGGCTTTGGAAGACCGTCAAAGGCACATCGCCGGTTCCGGGAGGCATGTCCACAAACATATAGTCCACATCTTCCCAGATCACATCAGTCCAGAACTGCTTGACAGCACCGGCAATGACAGGACCGCGCCAAACAACAGGGTCGGTGCTGTTATCCAGCAGCAGGTTGATAGACATGACCTGAATGCCGCCGCGGGTCAGAGCAGGATACAGGCCGTCCTCATTGGCACCCTGGCACTCGGTGACACCAAAAGCAGTAGGTGCAGAGGGACCGGTAATGTCAGCATCCAGCACACCAACGCGCTTACCCTTGCGGGCCATAGCCACAGCCAGCATAGAGGTAACGGTGGATTTGCCAACACCGCCCTTGCCGGATACGACCGCGATCACCTTCTTAACGCTGGACTTGGGATTCAAATTCGCCAGCAGGCTCTCTGCCTTACGGTCGGCGCAATCGCTGCCGCAGGTAGAGCAGTTACCGTTACAAGAACTCATAAATATTCGCTCTCCTTAAAGATTATCTTGGGATATTATAGGTCTTTCCACCGTGTCTGTCAATCTTCAAATTCCCGCAGTTCCACAAATCGGGTATTTGCAGCTTCGGTCATTCCGCCATATAGCTTTTGATCATAGCGACCGATCGCCAAATAATGGTCCATCATAAATCTGGCAGACGCAGGCATATGGATGTGTCTTGCTTCTTCGTATGAAAACCAATGCAGTTGCCCTTCATTGCTGGTAAGGCATCTGTTTCGGTCAAAGGGCGCAAAAAAGTAGTAGTTATTACGCAGCTCTCCGTTTTTCAGGCGGCAGGTAACGTAGCGCAGTTTCATACCCGGGACATCCGCTTCCGTTAAGCCAAGTTCCTCCTGCAATTCCCGCAGAGCGCAGGCTCTTGAATCACTGACTTCGGCAGGCTCAAAATGACCGCCGGCACTGCCTACATATTTTTGATTGGCTACTTTGGAGCCGATGCGATACAAACACAGAATTCCCTCTTTGTCATAAAGAAATACGGAAGTCATGTTTCGCAGTTTTCCGTCCATATTAAGCCTCCTGAGCCGCTTCCCACTGCTCCATCAGTTCCATCAAAAGGATTTCCGCTTCTTCTTTTTCCCCCAGCAGACGGGTCAGCTCCTGGTAATCGGCAGCAGCAGCTTCAATTTGTACATCGTATTGCGCAACAACTTGCTCCTGCTTTTCGATTTCACGCTCCAACCGGCGAATCAGCTTGTCCTGCTCTTTTGTGCCGCCTTTGGGTTTCTCTTTTTTGGGTTTCGGTGTATCCTGAATCACCACACGGGATGCCGCCTCATGATCCAGAATAGAACGGTATTTGCTGTAGCCACACTTAAAATCCCGGATCTTACCGTCTTCCAGAAGCCAAATCCGCTCTGCAAACTTTTCGATAAAGTAGCGATCGTG
>JAZNLC010000097.1:0-3578 GCA_045578895.1 Faecousia sp.
AAAAATCTATGATTTTTGACTGGGGGATTGTCGGTTTTTGGACAACCCCTCCGAGCAAAATCGAAGATTTTGCCCACCTCCCCTTACACAGGGGAGGCTTGGTGGCGGCAATAACTTAGGCCGCATAAACGATCATTTATACTGTAGCACACATTCCTGCTCTTGACAAGCAAGGATGCAGCATGGTATTCTTTAAACATTACAATCGCATACATCTTCAGGGCAGGGTGAGATTCCCGACCGGCGGTGAAGCAGCAAATAACAAATCGGCAAGAATTACTGGCGAGAGATTTTGTCTTCAGAGCAAGCTTTGGAGCAGCTGGAGTACTTTGTGTATTTCAATGCTTTCAAAGCGACGATATGAAGCAAAAGATCCGGCGGTAATCGCCGGCGATTTGTTAGTTGTTGCGTAGTCCGCGAGCGCGCAAGCGCTGAATCGGTGTGATTCCGATACCGACAGTACAGTCTGGATGGAAGAAGATTTGACAGCTTCACTGTTTTCCGGCTCTGGGTGTATGCTCAGAGCTTTTTTGTTTGGAGGATATCCGCATATGAAAAACCGGTCCGAATCTGTACGCAAAATGGTTCTCATTGCCATGTTGGCGGCCATCTCCTATTTGATCGTTGCCTACATCCGTATCCCTGTTGTTCTGTTTTTGAAGTACGAGCCGAAGGATGTCATTATCACCATCGGCGGCTTTTTGCTGGGACCCATGGCCTCCTTCATTATTTCCCTGGTGGTATCACTGGTGGAAATGATTACCGTCAGCGATACCGGTCCTGTCGGCTGTTTGATGAATTTACTTTCTACTTGCAGTTTTGCCTGCACCGCAGCGCTCATCTACAAGCGGCGCCATAGTCTAAAAGGCGCGGTCCTGGGTCTCCTGGCAGGCTCTGTAACTATGATAGCTGTCATGCTCCTTTGGAACTGGCTGATCACACCGCTGTACATGGGTGCATCCCGGGAAACCGTTGAGCAAATGCTGCTGCCCGCATTTCTGCCCTTCAATGCGTTGAAGGCAGGTCTCAACAGTGCGCTTGTGCTGTGTCTTTACAAGCCGTTAACTTCCGCCCTGCGCAAGACCCGGTTGCTGCCCGAAACCGATCATGCGCCCCGCAGCAAAAAGCCCGGCATCTATCTCTTTGCGGGCCTGCTGCTGGTCACTTGTATTCTTCTTCTGCTGGTAATGCAAGGTAAGCTTTGACAAAAAAAGCCTGAGAGCAACTCTCAGGCTTTTTCTTTACGCTCCAATTGTCTCCTCTACTTCAGGCAGAGTAGGCGGCATCTGATCCTTTCTCGGGGGCATACCGCCATCTTTATTGCGGCAGACAAACACAAAGAAGGGCATTGTGACATTGATGATAATGCTCAGCACCAAAAACAGCACCTTGTTATCCGGGCTGCAGGATGCGTACAGATCGTAATAGCAAGCATACTGATACACCAGCGCGATCACACTCAACACCCATACCAGCAGGATATACCCGGCAACCAACACAATCAGACCGACAGACGGCGACAGCATTCCATTGGGTCCCATCTGCGCAATTTCCGGGATCTGCATCAGCAGATGCACCAGCATGCCAATGGCGGCAAAGAAAAATACCAGGCCCAACGCCAGGACCGCAATGTACAGGCCGATCAGCACCTTGCGGCGATTACGGATCTGTCCCCTGGCTACATACCGGTACTGGTCGGAAATACTGCCCAGGATCCACATATTGACCAGCGGCAGCCATGCCATCCAAGGATTCTTAATGCCCCGGCGCTGAGCAATGGTATAGATACCCAGCGACTGCAAAATATACATAACGATCATAAGGCCAAAGGTAAGCAGGTAGGTAACCAGCACGATGGCAATGATACCGAGTGCAGCACCAGCCGCACCGGTAGTTTCAACAGAATACCCCATAACGGATCCTCCTTTGATTTTTTATGGTGGTAGTTTATCACAGAATCTCGGAAAAAGCAACTGCCGCAGCAAAAGCTGCGGCAGTGTGTCTTACTTCATCAGCTTGCACACCAACTGGGTATAGGCAACGGGATCTTCAATTGGCAGGTCCGCCATCAGCTGGGCCTGGTAGCACAGCAGCTGGGCGTAGTCCTTCGCCTTCAGCGTATCCTCTGTCATAGCTTTCTGCATTGCCTTTACCGCGTCATGGTCAGCATTCAGTTCCAGAATACGGCCTACCGGGAAAGCAAATTCCGGGTTGACCCGCTTCATATACTTTTCCATTTCGAAGCTCATGCCGGCATCGGGGGTCATACACACAGGATGGTCTCCCAGGTTGGCAGACAGCCGCACTTCCTTTACCTGCTCGCCCAGGGTTTCCTTCACAAAGGTCAGGAAACCCTTCAGCTCCTCTGCCTTGGCCTCGGCTTCCTTCTTTTCTTCCTCGGTCTGCAAGCCCAGGTCTTCGGAAGACGCGTTGCAGAAGCGCTTTTCCATATAGGTCATCAATGTCTGGGGCAGGAACTCGTCCACCTCATCGGTAAACAGCAGCACATCGTAGCCCTTCTTTGCAAGGGTCTGTACCTGGGGCAACTTGCTCAGGCGATCTTTATTTTCGCCGGGCACGAAGTAGATTTTCTCCTGACCCTCGGCCATGGCTTCCACATACTCCTTGAGGGTCACAAACTTGCCCTGCTTGTTGGAATAGAACAGCAGCAGATCCTGCACCGCATCCTTATTGGCACCGTAGTTGGCCACCGCGCCATACTTCAGCTGACGGCCAAAGGACGCGAAGAAGGCTTCATAGCTTTCCCGGTCATTTTCCAGCATGTTTGTCAACTCGGACTTGATCTTCTTGGCGATATTCTTGGCAATAATCGTCAGCTGACGGTCATGCTGCAGCATCTCACGGCTGATGTTCAAAGAAAGATCCTGACTGTCCACCACACCCTTGACAAAGCTGAAATGCTCCGGCAGCAGATCCTCGCAGTTTTCCATGATCATCACACCGGAAGAATACAGCTGCAGACCCAGCTTGGCATCCCGGGTATAATAATCCATCGGTGCTTTTGAGGGCACATACAGCAATGCCTTAAAGGATACCGTGCCCTCGGCACTGAAATGGACAGTACGCAGAGGCTTATTGTAATCAAAGAACTTTTCCCGGTAGAAGCTATTGTACTCTTCCTCAGTAACATCCTTCTTGTTGCGCTGCCACAAGGGGATCATCGTGTTCAGGGTCTCCCACTCGGTGTAGCTTTCATACTCCGGCTTATCCTCGGGGGAATCTGCCTTCTTGCGGGACTTGGTGACCTCCATACGGATGGGGTAACGGATATAATCGGAATACTTGCGGATGAGGCTGCGCAGGGTGTACTCTTCCAGATAGGAGGAAACTTCCAGCTCTTCGGTATCCGCTTTCAGCTCCATGATGATATCGGTACCCGCAGCAGCACGCTCAGCTTCCTTGATCGTATAGCCGTCAGCACCGTCGGACTCCCACTTCCACGCGGTATCTTCGCCGTACTTTTTAGAGATGACCGTGACCTTGGAAGCGACCATAAAAGCGGAATAGAAGCCCACACCGAACTGGCCGATGATATCAATATCCTCGGTTTCTTCCAT